>NZ_VOYL01000120.1:0-1292 GCF_013420295.1 Acinetobacter sp. YH01018 | reverse complement strand
TTGTTCTGGGCAATGACACGGATGCTGAAAATGATACGTTAACTGTTACTGCAGCGAGCGCGTTGCATGGCACAGTGACAATCAATGCAGATGGCACACTCAGCTATACACCGAACGCGAACTACACCGGTGCAGACACCATTAGCTATAGCATTAGCGATGGCAATGGCGGTACCAGCAGCAGCGTAGTCAACGTCAGCGTGACTCCTGTGAATGATGCCCCGGTACTGAGCTTCACTGATAGCTTGACCAGCATTACAGAAAACAGTGCGACGGCAGGCATGGTGGTGACGGATGCGAATGCGACCGATGCCGAAGGCGATACGCTGACTTACAGCCTGACTAACAATCCGGACGGCTACTACAGCATTGATCCTGCGACGGGTGTTGTAAGCTTGACCCAGGCGGGCGCAGACTGGGTGAACGGAGGTGGAAACCTTCCTGCAGTCAGCGTAACAGTGACCGATGGTACAACGCCTGTGACTGGTACAGCGGCAATGCCGGTGACCACGCTGGTGAATGATGCGCCTGTGGCCAATCCGGATACAGCAACGGTGATCGAGGACACTTCAGCCACCATTACTGTTCTGGGCAATGACACAGATGCTGAAAATGATACGTTAACTGTTACTGCAGCGAGCGCGTTGCATGGCACAGTGACAATCAATGCAGATGGCACACTCAGCTATACACCGAACGCGAACTACACTGGTGCAGACACCATTAGCTATAGCATTAGCGATGGCAATGGCGGTACCAGCAGCAGCGTAGTCAACGTCAGCGTGACTCCTGTGAATGATGCCCCGGTACTGAGCTTCACTGATAGCTTGACCAGCATTACAGAAAACAATGCGATGGCAGGCATGGTAGTGACGGATGCAAATGCGACCGATGCCGAAGGCGATACGCTGACTTACAGCCTGACTAACAATCCGGACGGCTACTACAGCATTGATCCTGCGACGGGTGTTGTGACCTTGACCCAGGCGGGTGCGGACTGGGTGAACGGAGGTGGAAACCTTCCTGCAGTTAGCGTTACAGTGACCGACGGTACAACCCCTGTGACTGGTACAGCGGCAATGCCGGTGACCACGCTGGTGAATGATGCGCCTGTGGCCAATCCGGATACAGCAACGGTGGTTGAAGACACTGCAGCCACCATTACTGTTCTGGGCAATGACACGGATGCTGAAAATGATACGTTAACTGTTACTGCAGCGAGCGCGTTGCATGGCACAGTGACAATCAATGCAGATGGCACACTCAGCTATACACCGAACGCGAACTACACC
>NZ_VOYL01000119.1:0-1300 GCF_013420295.1 Acinetobacter sp. YH01018 | reverse complement strand
GGTAGTGTTCAAAAATCTGTGTCATTTCAATAAACTGAATCAAACAGGAAATGACACATCATGGCAAACAACTTTGATTTCGAAGCAGCTTTAAAACAATTACAGTCAGGACAACCCCTCACTGGTGAAAACGGTATCCTGACACCACTAATCAAACAGCTGACAGAAGCGGCTTTAAATGCTGAAATTGAAAACTATCTGGAAGAAAATCCTAAACCATCCAATCGCAGGAATGGTTACTCTCGCAAGACCGTAAAATCATCCTCCGGTTCATTTGAACTGGAAACACCTCGTGATCGCACTGGTGATTTTGAGCCTCAACTCGTCAAGAAAAATCAAACCAAACTCTCTGAAGAGATCGACAGTAAAGTCATCTCACTGTTTGCGCTCGGCATGAGCTACCGTGATATTCAAAAACATATTGCCGATATGTATGCACTGGATATTTCCGAGGGTGCCATTACCAATATTACAGACAAGCTAATCCCCGAATTACGTGCCTGGCAACAGAGGCCGCTTGATGCCGTATATCCCTTTGTGTGGCTCGATGCCATCCATTACAAGATCAAGGATGAAGGCCGTTATGTCAACAAAGCCGTTTATACCGTACTGGGATTAAATACCGAAGGCCATAAAGAACTGCTGGGTCTTTACCTATCAGAAAGTGAAGGTGCTAATTATTGGCTCAGCGTACTCACAGATTTGCAGAACCGTGGCATACAAGACATTCTGATCGCCTGCGTTGATGGGCTTAAAGGCTTCCCTGAAGCAATTGCTGCGATATTTCCGCAGACAGAAGTGCAGTTATGTATTATTCACCAAATCCGCAATAGCTTGCGTTATGTGGCCAGTAAGGATCAAAAAGCCTTTATGGCTGATCTGAAGCCTGTTTACCGAGCAGATACCAAGCAGGCAGCTGAAATGGCGCTAGATGAGCTGGAAGCCAAATGGGGGGATAAATACGAGAAAGTCATTCGTTCATGGCGTGAAAAATGGCATTTACTCAGTGCCTATTTCAAATATCCGAAAGCGGTTAGGAAGCCAATTTATACCACCAATGCGGTTGAAGCAGTACATCGCCAATTCAGAAAACTGACCAAAACCAAGGGGGCTTTCCCGAATGAAAATAGCCTGCTGAAATTGCTGTATATTGGCATTCAACAGGCTTCTGAAAAATGGACAATGCCGGTGACAAACTGGGGGCAAACCATCACACAGTTATCGATTTACTTTGAAGGCAGGCTCGATGATATAATTAAACTCTAGCCAATTCGGCTGACACAGAATTTTGAACGCTCTC
>NZ_VOYL01000118.1:0-1324 GCF_013420295.1 Acinetobacter sp. YH01018 | reverse complement strand
TGTTCAAATGGCGATTCAGCGTTTAATTGGTTTTGGGAAAAAAGAAGAGTTTAAGGAAATTTTGGCAATTTTAAGAAAGCAGAATCCTGATAGGATAAGGGTTCTGTGAAATTTGTCGTGTACAGAGTATAATAATAATAATCGAGCATGAGTCTCATACGGATGCTCGGGTCGAAAGGGAATCCCCAGGCGAGTAACCTGTTTGCGGTGATCCATTAGCTGCAGGAGCAGAAGAGCATACATCTGGAAGCAAAGCCAGGAAAGCGGCCTATGGAGCTGTGCGGCAGCGCTCAGTAGGCAATTTTTCAAAATATTGTTAAGCCTTTTCTGAGCATGGTATTTTTCATGGTATTACCAATTAGCAGGAAAATAAGCCATTGAATATAAAAGATAAAAATGTCTTGTTTACAATAAAGTGGGAGTAGTAATTTCGTTACTTTGTTTAGAATTTCTTCAGAAATATTTCTTAATAAATCGTGTTTTTCAACAAGCGTAAAATTACTTTCTAAAATCTCTTGTTGTTTAGCTCGAGTTTGGGTATAAGCCCCATAATAAAATTGACGAGGATCTTTAAGCACGTACCAATCTTTCATTTGGATTACAGTACGGCCCTTATCGTAAAGATCAAATTCAGGCTGCCATAAAGGTTTGTAATGAAAATTAATTTCTTCCTGAATATCGTAGGTCGCTTCTTGATAACGTGAAGCTGGTTTATCACCAAATCTTTTTTCAATATAAGCATAAGTATTTCTTAAAGGCTTAACTGAAGATGTTTTAATATCAATTTGCATATAAATCTTCCTGATTTTTTAATAAAGACTAGAGTTTTTATTCTCTAATACCGGCCTGTCCAAATCGCCACTTCATGCGGTCATATTCAATCTTTGCAAAATCATCCGTACTTAGGTGCTGTACTTGATGGTGTGCGCAGAATTCTTCAAAAGCCTTGACTGGCATAATCATTTCTACAGCTAACTCTGGATCACCTATCGAAAATTCAAATTCGATATATTTGTCACGCTGAGTCCCTGTAACATGAATAAAGCAAGGAGGCTGTTCTACATTGAGTTGCTGCATACCAAAATCCTCATATTCTCCATAAGATTATTGCAACTTGCATGCCAATTTTATTTATTATTATTTTTCAAATATTTATGATTTTCTCTTTTTTATTTCATACAATGTTCTTTATCAAATTGGGGTCGTTTGCGGGAGAGGGCGAAATCCTACGCTAAGGCTTTGGCCAACGATATTCTCCGGTAAGATTGATGTGTTCCCAGGGGATAGGAGAAGTCGCTTGATATCTAGTATGACGTCTGTCGCA
>NZ_VOYL01000117.1:0-1370 GCF_013420295.1 Acinetobacter sp. YH01018 | reverse complement strand
GGCATAGGTATCTACACATCTTTAGGTACCTAATGCAATTGTTGCGATTTCATTCAGTTCATCTATTGAATATTCCGAGAGCAGTTGAAGAGTGTTCAGTAAAATCGAAAGTCCTGCCAATATTGCAGGTGCACTTTCCAACTTACCTCTCTTCTGCTGTCGGCCTGAAAGACGGGCCAGAAATATACGAATTTTCTGATTTTGTTCATCTTCAGAACGCTGTATTCGCCAAGTCAGCACACACGCCATACTGCTGATCAGGAGCCGTCTTAAAATCGCTGCAGGTGTGGTCTGAAGCCATGATTCAACGTCATGGCCTGCCTGCTTGAGAAGCTTGAAATAGCACTCAATTGTCCAGCGCCAGTAATACCAGGTGGTTAGTTCTACCGCATCAATCTCTGAAGAAACATTGCTGATCAGCGACCATCTCGCGACTGTTTTACCTTGAGCATCTTTCACCACAGCAACAATTAATCTGGCTGCAACCGCCTTGCCTGGCTGGGGAGTAACCCGTTGGCCTGAATCGTCTTTTCTCTTCGGCTTTGCTGCACGCGTTATCCGAATATCGGTTTCTCCAACATGCAGCATATGCCGGTTTCCTTTATAAGCAATCGGCTTAACCTGCTGAGTTACTACTTTTTCTGCGGCTTCTGCAACTTTGTAGGTTTCCCCTTGATGCTCAATCCGATGGCTTTCTTTGGCCCGGATCAACCATTTAAAACCATGGCTGCTGATTTCCCTCAAGTGGGCAATCGAGTCTCCTTCACGGTCAATGATATGGACTTTTGTTTTCTCAATCGGATACTGTTCAATCGTTTTAATTTGTTCTGCGAGTGAGTCCAAATGGGACTTGCGCTCGCTGTATTGTTCACTGAATGTAGAGTAACAGCCGGATGCATCTGTTAGCGTCTGAGCTAATGGCGCAATCGGGAGCCCTGATGATGCATCGACAAGTAAACTGCTTTGCAATTCATAGCCTGAATTCACCTGTGTTCTTTGAAGACGCTGAACCTTATGATTGTGCTTCACATACTGCAGCTGAGACCAGTCATGAACGATTAATGCATACTGATGCGGTGATGTCTTGATCTGTTCGCATGCAAGAAGCTTAATCGGCTGGTTTAATTGACTAAAAGAGATTTTATCATTATTCAGGAATCGCCAAACTGCCTGTGTAGTTGAGAAACTCGACTTTTGGGTAGAGGCTAGGTCTTTGATTGCGGGAGCAAGTGAAGCAAGAGGATTCATATTGAGTTTTACAAGGCTGTTATAGCGTTTGACAAGACGCTGATCCAGACCAGAGATGTGAAATTGAAGAGCATGCTCTTCAATTTAACGCAAAGCTCGGAAATTGTGTAGATACCTATGCC
>NZ_VOYL01000116.1:0-1465 GCF_013420295.1 Acinetobacter sp. YH01018 | reverse complement strand
TGATCTGCACCCCGAAAGTTGGATACTTCGTCTAATTTGGAGGGTGCTTTTCTATGGCTAAATATTCGCAAGAATTCAAACTTAAAGTTGTTCAATATTACTTATCAGGTTTTGGATCAAAAACAACAGGTCATAAATTTAATATAAATCCTAGTAGTGTTGAGGAATGGGTGAAATCCTATAATCAACATGGTGAGTCAGGACTGGATATTTTGAGAACGAAACCAGTTTTTTCGATCGAGTTCAAATATAAAGTAGTAAAAATAGCCTTAGATGAAGGTTTATCTATTAGAGAAACAGCTCAGCGGTTTAATATTAAAGAGAAAGAAACAGTTCGTAGGTGGTTATTCCTTTATCAGAAAGATGGTATAGATGGCCTGAAACCCAAGCCCAAAGGACCACTCAAAGGTATGTCAACACCCAAGTTAATTAAGAGTAAATACGCTCAAGAAGATCGTGATAAAACACAGGAACAGTTGCTTGAGGAGCTGGCATATCTACGTGCGGAGAATGCCTATTTAAAAAAGCGGAGAGCCTTGATTCAGAAGCAGAGAGAACAGGAAAAAGTCGAACTGCAACGATTGCAAGATTCGTGTCTGAATTAAGGCAAATCTATCCGCTAAGATACTTGATACGTGCCTCTAAAATAGCTCGAAGCACATATTTTTATCATGAAAAGCAATCCAGGCTTGACGATAAATACAGTAGCCTTAAGCATCAAATAAAGGTGATATATCATCAGCATAAAGGACGATATGGGTATCGCAGGATTACCCTTGCACTCAGGAACTTAGGTTTAACTATAAATCACAAGTGCGTCCAAAGGCTTATGCAGTCCATGCAGCTTAAATCACGTATCAGGGTTGTGAAATATCGTTCATATAAGGGACAGGTGGGTAAAATTGCAGACAATATATTGCAACGCCAATTTGAAGCAGATAAACCTAATCAAAAATGGGTTACAGATGTGACTGAATTTAAGGTGGGTAGTGAAAAGCTCTATCTATCACCTATTATGGATTTGTTTAATGGTGAAATTATTGCCTTTCAAACACAGCGCAGACCGCTGTTTGGATTGGTTAAAGATATGCTGAAAGAAGCTGTAAACAAGCTAAAACCAAGCGAAAAACCTATTGTCCACTCAGATCAGGGATGGCAGTACCAGATGGCGCATTACCAAAGACAATTATCGGAGAAAGGCTTAATTCAAAGTATGTCACGTAAAGGGAACTGCCTAGATAATGCATCTATGGAGAGTTTCTTTGGAATACTCAAATCTGAATGTTTCTATGGTAAAAAATTTAAAACAATTGATGATTTAGAGCAAACCGTGAAAGAATATATTCACTATTATAACCATGAACGAATCAAGGTTAAATTAAAAGGACTGAGTCCTGTAGAGTACAGGAGTCAGTCCTTAAAAGCTGCTTAATCAAACCGTCTAACTTTCTGGGGTCAGATCAAA
>NZ_VOYL01000115.1:0-1528 GCF_013420295.1 Acinetobacter sp. YH01018 | reverse complement strand
TTGTGCTGGCGACCATAGCAAGAGTGAACCACCTGATCCCTTCCCGAACTCAGAAGTGAAACCTCTTAGCGCTGATGGTAGTGTGGGATTACCCATGTGAGAGTAAGTCATCGCCAGCTCATTATTCGAAAACACCCTCAGTCAAACGACTGGGGGTGTTTTTTTATGTGAGGAAAAAAGGAAATTTAAAAATGAAGAATAAAAGATGTATGCTTTATTACGTGTATAGTTCTTTAAACGTTATTACGCAGACATAAAAAAGCCCCGACATCCTGTCGAGACTTTTTCGTATTGATTATTAGTTTTTTAATTGTCTACGTGCATGTTTAAGTGCGGTACGTAATCCTTCTTCTAAAGTCGGATGGTAGAACGGCTTATCTAAAATTTCATCCACAGTTAAATTCTCAGAAATCATCCATGCCAGTAAATGAGCTATATGTTCTGCAGCTTCTACAAATAATTCTGCCCCTAATATCTTGCGTGAAGATTGATGAATATACACTTCGAGCGCACCACTGTTTTTAGCGAGTGCTAAAGCACGGCCTTGTTTTTCATAAGAAACCATACCTGTAACAAATTCAATTTTTGCATCACTGAGTTGTTTGAAACTTTGCCCTACGGTTGCCATTTCTGGAGCGCTAAATACGATTGCTAAAGGTGTAAGTGTCTTTAAGTTTTTAATTTCAGGATAGTTTAAACAGTTATGTACAGCTTGACGTCCCTCATGTACTGCTTCATGTTGAATAGGGGTGTTACTATGTGCATCACCGACAATGAAAATGGGATAATCTCCAAGCTGTTTGGTTTTATCGTTAACAGGAAGTTTTCTAAGATCGGTATATGAGTGATTGATATTATTTAATAGTAGCGTATCTAAATAACTTTTTCGGCCTGTTGCAACCAGAAGATATTCCACATCAACTTGTTGAGATTGATTATTTTCATTGAAGTTAATTGTAACTCCTTGAGTATTAAGCTGAACTGTAGTCGGTAATATTTCGAATTTAATATTTAAATTTTTACTGATTTCATCTTGTATTAATTTCTGCAAAGCTGGGCTGCTTAGGGAGCCAACTTTACGGCTACGTGCAAAAACAGTGGTCTTGACCCCTAATCTTTGCATGGCTTGTGCAAGTTCGATAGCGATGACTCCACTACCTATTATGGCCAAAGACTGCGGTAATTTTTCTAATTCAAAAATCTGGTCTGAAGTGATGAGCCGGTCACCGAGCTGTTCTTTCCATTGAGGATCAAAGGTTGGGGTAGAGCCTACTGCAACTATAAAACTTTTAGCCTGATATTTCTGACCATTCACAGTAATTGTATTGTGATTAATGAACTGTGCCTGTCCTGATATTTTATGTTTTGCTGTCCAGCTATTTACATCTTTGAGTATCGCATTTCTTTGTACACGACAAAAAAAGATAACTCATTGAAATAATGGCATAATACTTGTTTTCTGACGACGAATATGATGACACATTTCAATGAGTTACATCTCATCTTAAACAAATATCTAAAGTGGAAC
>NZ_VOYL01000114.1:0-1659 GCF_013420295.1 Acinetobacter sp. YH01018 | reverse complement strand
GGAAGCAGATGAAGTATAACTGGCGGGATTTTAAGGTGATGAAGGCAGATCAAATAGAGCGTTGGGTTGGGCAGATTTCAAAGGGTTTTGGTAATGAATACATGTTTACTTTTTAGTTGATACTTACTATAAAGGTTTTTAGCTATAAAACTTACAATCTGTTCACAGGAGGGTGGGGGGGAGTCTAAGGAAAAATAATCCTCCTTTAAAATATGCTCAGTAATTGTTGTGTTACTGTGCAAGTGAAAGTAAAAATGCTTGTTTTTTGAAAAAATCTTCGTTAGTATTGCCTCGCTTGAACTTGTTGATATATAACAAATTCAGCTTATCAGGGCCTATAGCTCAGTTGGTTAGAGCAGCGGACTCATAATCCGTTGGTCGACAGTTCAAGTCTGTCTGGGCCCACCATATTTTATAATCATATGCACTCATATGAAATCTAAACCCTTAATTCTTAACGGATTAAGGGTTTTTTTATACTTAAAATAATCTTATATACACTCATACAGGAACTGCTCGTTTGTATCCTTGTTTGTATCCTAAATTTAAAATATAACTCAGGATACAAAGTTTAAATAAATGGTAGGTAAACAAAGAGTTATGAGCAGAAATAAACTTTTATCTGATGTGGCATATGCTGCTTTAAAAGCAAAAGATAAAGAATATCGAAAGGCAGATATTTCAGGACTTTATATGAAAGTTCAAACTTCAGGTAAGAAGTCATGGCAACTTCGTTTGAAGAATAATGAGGGTAAATGGACATGGGTCGGTTTAGGGTCTTACCCTGATGTTTCAGTTAAAAATGCTCGAGCACAAGCTTTAAAATTTCAATCGGGAGAGCTTCAAATTGTTACGCGATCAGAACGTCTAAAACAAGCTCAACGTGATGAAAGTGAGTTGTTTGAGTACTTAATGCGAGATTGGATCGATACTAAGAAAAATACATGGGATCCAACAACATTTAAGAAAGAGGTTCAATCTATTGAAAAGCATCTTCTGCCTGTTTTTGGTCAACGTAAATATAAAGATATTACTTCTGGAGAATGGCTTGAATTCTTCCAAACAAAACAACGTGAAGAAAAAATTTTCAATCGAATCGAAAAATTAGTTTCATATTGCCGGAATGCTTATGATTTGGCTGTTTTTAAAGATGAGATTAAGTACAACCCCCTAATTGGTATTCAGAAGTTTTTAGATAAATCTAATCCCGGTGGGATGAAATATATTTATATAAAAGAACTCCCTGAAATGGTTAAAAAAATTAGGGAATATCGTTCTGAAGAAATTAGTATTGGGTTAGAGTTACTGATACATATGTTTCCAAGACCAGGCGAGTTGAGACAAGCTAAGTGGGAACAATTTGACTTTGAAGATAGAGTATGGATTCGTCCAGGTTCAATAATGAAACGTGGAATTGAACATGGAATACCTTTATCAGAACAAGTAATTGCAATGTTAATCCGATTGAAATCAATTTCGAAACGTGAGAGTGATTATTTGTTCCCAGCACGAGACAGTGAACCGTACCAGGTGGTAGTGTTCAAAAATCTGTGTCATTTCAATAAACTGAATCAAACAGGAAATGACACATCATGGCAAACAACTTTGATTTCGAAGCAGCTTTAAAACAATTACAGTCAGGACAACCCCTCACTGGTG
>NZ_VOYL01000113.1:0-1982 GCF_013420295.1 Acinetobacter sp. YH01018 | reverse complement strand
TCAATAACACAGAAGATTTCTGTAAAATCAAACATGGTGGTTAGAGTCTTTGGTTTGTGTAGTAACTTTCTAAATGGCTCTAACCATCTTTTTTTCAAGCGGTTTTCTTATCCGTAATTCGGGTTATATAGGTTTGTAAAGTATACAAAGACAAATCGATTTCTTGTGAACTACTGCTCACGCTTTTTTCAAGCAGTGATGTTAAATTTTCTACACCAGTCCGAGCTTCAGCTTCTGCGTGCTCACGTGCAGTGTGCAAGGTATAGGCCAATAAGCTGATCATAAAAATATTCATGATCACTACAGTAAAGACAAGAAGGATAAAAATAGATTTGTTTTTGATAGGCATATTCCCTCTGTGATCCCAATGCAGTACCCCAAAATATAATCTTTTGGGGTTAACTGAATAGATTAAAAATCATTCAAAAATTACCATAATCTAACACACAATAATATTGACTCTCTTGCTTAAATCAAAAAATACATTTTTTATAATTCCGAGCAATTTTGTATAGTAATCATCAGTGAATAAGTTCAGGACATAAACGGGGGATCTTATCTCAGGAAAGCCCGCTTAGCGTAACTTAGCTATATCTATCTTAAAGTGAAAGAGGACTCCACCCGACAGTCAGAGTGGAGGTGAATTCACAGATTTTAACCTTGTTGGTTTTGAATGTACTTTTTAATAATATCCAAAGGCGCACCACCACACGACCCTGAAAAGTAAGATCGTGACCATAAAACAGGCTTGGCATAGCTACCACGTAAATCTAAAAATTCATTCCTCATTCTTCTGCTTGTTACAGATTTTAAATTATTCACAAATTTACTGAGTTGAACTGTCGGTGGGTATTGAATAAGCATGTGAACATGATCTGCTTCACCATTACACTCTTTTAATTCTGCATCAAATTCTTTACATATATCATATACACACTCAATAAAATATTTATGGTGTAACTCACCTAAAATTTTCTTCCTGTACTTTGTAATAAATACCAAGTGTACGTGTAAATTAAAGGATGAATTGCGGTTTTTATATATTTCTGTCATTGATCGGGTGTTTATTTGGTGATAGTGTTATACATATATTACTACATGCACACTCATTGATAAAAATCAACAAAGCATACAAATTTAGGCTTTAGCCTAATCTGGAACAGGAGCTTGTTTTAAACAAGTTGCTTGGCTCTGCACGTTTTGTTTGGAATCAGGTTTTAGCCATTTCATTTGAAATGCTTGCCAAGAATGAACGCATCACCAAGGATAACCTGGTTAAGAAAATACCCGATCTCAGAAAAAAACCTGAATGTGCTTTTTTAGAACAGAGCTCAAATGGCGTTTCACTTCAACAAAAAGTTCGTGATCTTGGTGATGCTTGGGCTAGGTTTTTCAACCCAAAAGAACAAGCCAAATTAAAGCAAAAACCATTTAAAGCCAAAAAACCAAGATTCTTTAAGTTGACCGATGATACTGAGCTTCAACTTAGACCGCTTATGCCGCGATTCAAAAAGAAATCTGATGGTTATGATTCAATTCGTATTGTTCAATTTGATAGATATTGTTGGGTCAAAGGTAATCAAGTTAAGTTACCTAATGATATTGGTGTTGTGAAATTCAGAAAATCACAAGATATTCTTGGCACAATCAAAAATGTCACAATCTCAAAGCATGTTGGTAAGTGGTACATATCTTTTGGTGTTGAAAGCACAGTAGAAGCACCAATCCATCCATCAAAATCAGCGATTGGCATTGATTTAGGCGTTAAAAAGTTACTTACAACATCCAATGGTGATGTATTTAAACCAATCAATAGTTTTAAAGCCAATCAAGTCAAGTTGGCTAGACTTCAACACAAGTTGAGAAAGAAAACCAAATTTAGTCAAAATTGGAAAAAACTTAATCTAAAGATCAATAAATTACACCATCATATTGCCAATATTCGACATGACTACTTGCATAAAGTCACGACAACGCTCAGC
>NZ_VOYL01000112.1:0-2028 GCF_013420295.1 Acinetobacter sp. YH01018 | reverse complement strand
ATAATTCAAGTGAATTTGTTTGAAAGAAGAACTTTAAAAGCTTTATTTTCACCCGATAAAATACCCATAAAACAAGAGGAAGCTCAAATGAGCTTCCTCTTGTGAAAAATTGTGGGACAGCAATGGCATATTCGCCCCTTTTATTGTAATTTTTTTTAATCACAGCTTGGTGAAAATTTCTTCACGACTCAGGCGTGACTTGGGTAACTGAGCATTGAAATCATTTTCGCTGCGGAAACCTAGCGTCATAATCACTGATGGAATTAACCCTTTTTCATCTAATTCCAATTCCTGGCGAATAATCTGTTCATCAAATCCGCCAATAGGGGTGGCATCAACTCCTTCAATAGCTGCGGCCAGTAACATTTGACCGAGCGCAATAAAAGTCTGATTTTCTGCCCAGCGCTGAATATCCCCTTTTTCATTACGGTAATAATCCACATAACCGCTACGGCTGTCTTTTTGGCCCTGTTTGGCTTTTTCATCTTTAAAACGGCCACTAAGATCATCTTGCTTGAGCAGGGTATCAAGGTGCTGTTCTGAAATATCCGCTTTGGTACAGAACAGAATGGTATGAGAAGAATCTAGAACTTTAGGTGCATTGTAGGCATATTTCCCAACCAAGGCTTTGGCGATACGCTCTTTGGCGCCTTGATCATCGGCAATAAAAAAATGCCAGGGCTGAATATTGATGGAGGATGGCGTGAGACGCAGGATTTCTAATAAACGTTCAAACTGCTCTTGATGAATTTTTTTACTGGGATCATATGCTTTCGTTGTGTAGCGTGATTTTGAAACGTTTAATAAATCCATGAGTGACATTTCCACTATTAAATTTTTAATGATTTTACCTGATTCCTTGCTGAAATGGCTTGGAAGAATTATGGGATAGCTTATATTTTGGCATCAAGCGTGTGAATTTTTATGGTGAATAAAAGTAAAAAACTTAATAAAATGTATAATTAATAGCAATATACAATGACGAAATACGAAATCTATATTGGTACTTTTTGTTAAATCACGTTTAATCGAATAATTACATCGCCTGTAGACCGAGTCAGACAATGATAGATGATACAAACCATTTTAAAAGACGATTAAAAACCCAACAGCAGATTGGGTTATGGGTGGGGCTGGCAGATGCTTACGGCACTGAAATTGCGGCCAATGCAGGCTATGACTGGTTACTCATTGATGGGGAACATGCACCGAGCGATTTAAGAACCACACTCTCTCAATTGCAAAGTATCGCAGCGTATCCATCACAAGCTGTGGTTCGTCCACCTATTGGCAGTGTGCAGCTGATTAAGCAACTTTTGGATATTGGGGCGCAAACTTTATTGATTCCCATGGTGGAAACGGTTGAGCAGGCTGAGCTGATGGTGAAAGCGGTACGTTATCCGCCAGAAGGAATTCGTGGCGTAGGTGCCGCATTGGCCCGTGCAACACGCTGGAACAGTATCCCGGATTATTATGCAACAGCACATGAAAATATTTGTCTGCTGATTCAGATTGAATCTGTGACAGGTCTGGAAAATCTGGATGATATTTTAAAAGTGGAGGGAATTGACGGTGTATTTATTGGCGCTGTAGATTTGTCTGCGACCATGGGATATCAGGGTAATCCGAATCATCCGGAAGTACAAAAAGCGGTTGTTGATGCCATTCAACGCATTCGGGCATCGGGTAAAGCAGCGGGGATTTTATCAACGGTGCATGACGTAACGCAAAAATATATTGATTTGGGTACCGAGTTTGTTGCGGTAGGGGTGGATACCAGCGTATTAATGAATTCACTGCGCGAGCTTTTAGCCAAATATAAAAATGATGCGGAAGTGATAAAATCTGAAGGTGGGTATTAATTTTTAATATTTTATATCAGCTTTTAAATTGTACCTGATGAGCCTGTAAATTATTTTGTGTAAGTTCCATTTTTTATAAATGATCTTTTAATCGATCATCGAACTGAATCGTAAACCAATTCATTGCTAAACGCCAATTTTGAATTGGCATGGTCCATTTTTTAGC
>NZ_VOYL01000111.1:0-2227 GCF_013420295.1 Acinetobacter sp. YH01018 | reverse complement strand
AAATCATTTGAATGATTTCTTCTTGGTCTACGTGCCATAAAATACTCCATATATTGATGTTTATAACATCATTTGGGGAGCAAAATATCACTTATAGGTGTTGTTCAAATTTCCTGATCCACCTCTGTTTTACAAATCAAAAACACCTGATGAAATTCATCAGGTATTTATATGAAATATCGTGTCAACTTATTTTAAGCCTAGGCAATTTAATTTTTTGATTAAATAGCAGTTAGTAAGATGTATTTTATTAGCTAAAGTTCCCACTAACTTTTAATGGAAACTTTAGCTATGGTTTTAGATTTTATTCATAGGCGAGTTAAAGTAAACTGTTAATAAAATTATCAGGATCAATTTCATCCGTCACAATAACATGTACACCAATATTTTTGAGTTTTTCTCGCAATCTGTCACCCATCCCTGTGGTTATGAACATGTCCATAGGTAACAGTTTTTCTAGTACCTCACCCGACTGAGAAAATGATGCTTCTTTCTCCACCTCAATGAGCTGTTTGTCCATAACTTTCCCATCTTTGAGCTCATATTTCCAGAATTTTCGGCATTTCCCGGCATGCGGAGTAATATGACGTCGGTTCTGTGATGTAATTACAATTACCATAAAGATTTCTCCAAACCAAACCGATACTACTGCTCTTTATAGGTATGCATCGGTTCATGATGATTCATAAGTTAAACTTGTAGTGACAAAAACTATTTAAAAACATAGCTAATACCATTCAAGCAAGATTTTCCAAAACAAACTGAGGTGACTTGATAAAGAGTTTTAACAAGGCTTGGGCTGAGCTTGAGGGATGACGAACTCCACGTTCCCAACTTTCTAGGGTACGGGCGGAAATACACAGTTTCGATGCTAGTTCTGTCTGTGAAATATTGAGAGCTTGCCGGATCCTTACAGTTTGTTGTGCTAAATCCAGACAACAGCTGCTATTAAAATCACTTTTTGGGAGATGTGCCTGATCGTGCTGAAGTAGATTCATCATTGTCTCCTCCTTATCGATATACTAGAAAGTTGTAATAACACTTTGAAAAATCCAAAGGTCATTGAGACTGTGACAGCCGGATTTCAAATAAATTTGAATACAGATAAATTAAAAGCCATATTCATTATTACGGATAGGATCACTGTGACTGAAGATGCTAATTGTGAGCTGCTCACATGTTCTGGATAGATGAATATTTTCAGCCATATCGGAAACTGCGGCAGACTGCTCAGCAATACCATATCTGCTGATTTAGTGGATGAGTGTTAAAGGAGGAGCACGACCCTGAGGAATCAGGAACCACAGATCAGGTAGGGACAGCGTATATGGGACAAATGTACTGAAGAACTGCAGTAAGGTCTGAGTTCTGATCAGTACTAGTCTGAGTTTGGTATCGAGTAGCGGTAGGGTATAGCTGTGCACCAGGCAAAACTGGCAGTCATGACCGGTATGTGCATCATCCCGCTCTTGATGTTCATGCCGATCCTGCACATGTGTGAAGACATGTGCAGGATTTTGGTCTGCTCCGCTGGCTTGATTGCTATGCGGATGTGATGTTGCGAAGCTGTGGTGTGGGAGAACGTTAGTAACTTCCAGATGTAATGCTGCGGCAACAGTTTTACATACCGAAAAAACACTGTGTTTTTCTGGTAATAAAGGCTGCAGGAACACAGCGATCTGTAACAAGATTGCTGATAACCCCAGCAATCTTCCCAACATCATGAGCACTTCACTACACTTTTATGGACATTACATAGGTTATAATATAACAAAATATAAAATTTATAATTGAAAAATAGACGATAAAATCGATTTTAATCTGCTACTAAACATAATTTTATTTTTTCTTTATGGAATAGGAAGCGTAAGATCATTCTGAAACGAATAAAGTCTTATTAAAGTTGGACTGCATTGTAGGTTTGAACCGTACCGGGTTTGTCGGAGACTTTTTTATTTAAGTTAGGCCACCTGACCTAACGGGTTAATCTTATCATAGTACATTGCTTCAAACTCAAAAGGCGATACATAACCCAGTGCACTGTGTACACGCTTTTTATTGAACCAATCTACCCAGTTTAGTGTCGCAAGTTGTACATCTGCTAAACCTTGCCAATCTGCTTTTAGATATTCAATCACCTCTGTTTTGTATAAGCCATTCACCGTTTCAGCCAAAGCATTATCGTATGAATCACCAGTCGTACCGACTGATGCTCGTAAATTTGCTG
>NZ_VOYL01000010.1:0-84970 GCF_013420295.1 Acinetobacter sp. YH01018 | reverse complement strand
ATTCCACAACGCTGGGTTGTGGAAAGATCATTTGCTTGGTTAGAAAAATGCAGAAGGCTCTGGAAAAACTGTGAAAAGCACCTAAATACGAGCCTTCAGTTCATTAATTTAGCCTTTTTAAGGCTACGTTTGCATAGAAAATATTCTGGATAGGTTCTAAGAGGTTCTCGAACTTTAGCATGTTTGAATCATATTCAGGTGATCAACCATTAAAAAGCCCTAAGCATCGGATTGATATTTAAGCCCGAATATCAGTTTTGAGGGCGGCGATAGGGTAAAGCTAAAAATCCTGACTGGTTGAGAAATCATAGAAAATTGGCAACGGCCAGAAGATTAAATTTTTCCGCTGAGCATAAATATAACCCTTATCTGGATGTAAAAAACCGGTGACTGGCACCGGTTTTTATCTTCCCGTTTAGAATTTTTTTTCTACACTGAGGAGTACACTTGGAATGGCCTGATTGACCCGTGATTCATACAGGCTGCTATCAGATTGATTGGTTAAACGTTCTTTATAATCTGTACTCAAGATATTGCGTGCACTCAAGGTCGTTGCCCAGCCATTATCAAAGCGTTTGCTCACACTGATATCGACATTGACCCGTTCATTACTGGTGCGGTCATAGGGCTGGTTATCTAGGGCACGGGTAAATTCAGGAACATAGTTCAGATTGACACTGCTGGAAAGACGCCAAGGTTGATAGTTATAAGATAAACCGGCACTGGCTGTATAAGGTGCCACATCACTGGCTAAACGTTGCTGATGATTGGTCTCTTCAATTTTTGCACGTACCGTCGACAGTTGACCATTCAACATCAATGCATGCCCATTTTCAGTTTGCTTTAAGGCATAACGAGCAGCAATTTCAACCCCATAGGTGGTGGCATTGTCCTGGTTTTGTGGGCGTTCTACAAAACGCGAACCTTCTTGACGAATCACTTTCTCAATGTAATCTTCAATTTCACGTTGAAACGCCGTAATATTAATACCGCCAGAAGGAGTGTTGTAGCCCAAGGTGGATTCAAAGGCGGTTATTTTTTCCGGACGTAAATTAGGGTTTCCACCACGATCCGGATTGTTCAGGCTGCCGGCATCACTATCGGTAGAAACAGAAACCGTAGGTAACAGCTGGTCGGTTTTAGGACTGCGGAATGCCTGGCTGATATTGCTTTGTAATGACCAGTGATCATCAAAATCAAAGCGGTGTGCCAAGACTGGACTTAAGTGACTGTCACTATAATCCACAAGTCCTGAACGATGAATCCATTCTTGACGGGCACCTAAAGTCACGGTTTGCCGGTCTGTAAACTTCCAGCTGCCTTCGGTGTAGAGCGCATAACGCTGTTCATCGAGTGTATCGGTAATATTACTCTCAAGTTCACTCGAGCGAATATCCGTACCAAACTTCAGTTGTCGGGTGTTATCAAATTTACGCACACCATCATAAGCCACACCATACTCATGGATGGTTTCATCGGTATAGCTGCTGAAGAGCGGTGACCGGGTCGATTCGGTTTCGTTCTGCTGTTCGACTGAAAGACGAATTTTGTCGGAATTATCCTTGTCTTTACGTTCATAACGGGTATTTAAACGGATGCTGTCATTCTTGTCATTTTGCGTCTGATCGCCACGGCTGCCGTCACTTTCATTATTGCGATAGAACAGTTCGGCAACCAGTTTTTGCTGGTCATCCAGTTCATATTCAACACGGGGTGCCAGCATTTGCGACTTGCGTTCGGTAATACGCTTTTGTTCGCTTGTTTGGCTGCTGTTTTGGGTCTGGGTGATCGAAGTGGTGTCATTCCACATCTGGTTGGCAGACAGGCTGTATAACCAGGCATTATCCCGGCCATCAGCCTGAACACTGATATTTTTACGTTCCTCTTCTTTTTGGTCAGATTTTGCCAAACCATATCCTGCACGGATAGTTCCGCTGATGCGGGCATGATCCAGGGGGTGTTTCAGAATAATATTGATGACGGCGGAAGAGGCCACAGAAGCCTGAACGACACTTGGCTGTTTGGTAATTTCAATCCGTTCGATCATGTCTGGCGTGATGCTGTCAACAACCGACATGCCACCGCGTGGGCCACCTTGAACCGGTTCACCATTGATTAAAAATACCGGGGCACCACCGCCACGAAAACGCATAGCTGAAGCACCGCCACCCCCACGTGGACCTTGTCCCGGTGTGGGCATCTGAAAACCGGCGGCACGGCGTAAGGCATCATTCACGGATTGATCACCAAATTGCAGCATTTCTTCACGCGTGACAATAGTTTTCGCCACCGCACTGATATCCGGGTCTTTGGCTTGGGCGGGCGTTGCTTGAAATTTTAGGGTTGCCAGTGTCTGTACCGGGGCTGTTTGAGCAACCGTGCTGTTTGTTGTGGCATCGCTAATCGTGTCAGCCGCCCAGCTTGGGGAGATAAAACTAAACAGTGCACAACTCAGGGTGCTCCATTGCCAACGCGGTTGTATGCGTTTCATTATTCGATGTTCCCTATGTAATTTTGCGTAAGATAACGTAAAAATATGGAGAAAATTTGTGGGAAACCGCAGAAATGAAAATAACCCATAAAACTGGATTACAGCGATAAAATAATCAAAATGAATGGCTTAACCCCAGCATTCTGATTATTTTTTGTGGCCGGGGGCAATGCGGATGCTGCCTTATTTCGTCAAAGATAAAATACAGTTTTGGCTGATGTTTTCAATCACCGCATCATTCAAGTGAATTGGGTTATCCCATTTCAGCATTTTTTGGGTCAGCCATTTAAAATCATCTACCTTTGGCACAGATGTCTCATCGACAAAATTGCGGATAATATTTTGAATGGAGTGGAATTTTTGTACATGAATGCTGTCTGAGCATTGAAATTGCACAATATTGAACTCGGTCAGCATTTGCCAAACGTCAGCATAGTCCTGTAAATCTTTCAGTTCTTGCTGGGCTTTTTGAATGGCCTGCGTTAAAGCCTGATGCGTGTTTGGATGTTGCATTGCCCAATCACAGGTGACTGCCAAAACCTTATCTGCCACTTGGGGAATAATGTCCTGACTGGAAGCGACAATTTGACCGATTCCCAGTAGTTCAGCCTGGCTGTTCCAGGGTTCACCGACACAAAAACCATCAATGACCTGATTGGCTAATGCCTGCACCATATAGGGTGGGGGAAGCGTGGCCAGTTTTATATTTCGTGCAATTTCAGGATTGGCAAGGGCGAGCCATTCTCTGAGACAATAATGATGAATCGACTGCTTAAAGACATGGGCAAATTGAATCTTTTTTTGCGCTTGTAGGGCAGAGACGATTTTTTGTGCAGATTGTTGTGCGCTGTCCTGACTGGAAATGTTCAGATCAAAGCACAGTTTCTGCCCCAGACTAATAAAGGCGCGGTTATAACTTAAGACCAAGGCAGTCTGGAGTGGAATACCGAGCTGGTCTTCACCGAGTGCTGCGGCAGGCAGCATGGCAGACAGGCAATGTGCAGCATCTAAAAAACCAAAGGCCAACCGGTCTCTTAAGCTGGCCCAAGACGCTTCCTTCACCAGCGTGACCTCTAAACCCGCTTCCTCAAAAAAACCACGCTGCTTGGCCCAAAGAATGGCCACACAATCCAGCAGAGGAATATAGCCGATCTGGATTTGAGTTTTTTCTAAATCTGGCATGGCTTAATCCTTCAATTGGCTTTGTAGTAGTTGCTGTGCATCCAGTAAACGCCGTGCCATTTCACCAATGGTCATACGGTGGCTCATGGCATTTTTACGCAGTAACTGAAAGGCTTGATCTTCAGTAAGATGGTGCAATTGCATCATCAATACTTTGGCTTTCTCCACATCTTTACGGTCGGCTAGCTTATTTTTGGTGTCTTCCAGATCGCCGAGCAATTTTTTATGTTTTTTAAACTGTTCAATCGAGATTTCTAAAATGCTGTCCAGTTTGGATGGGTCAATGCCATCGACAATATACGCCGTAACCCCGGCATCAATGGCGTTTTTGATGGTGTCTTTGTGGCTGTTTTTAGTGAACAGTACTGTGGGCAGATCGAACTGGCTGACACAGCTTTCAATGATGTCACGATGGGGATGATCCATATCCAGTAAAATCACGTCGGCATGCAACTGTTCAAGACGGAACATGTTTAAATGATCCGCGCTAATGCAGGCCACGACCTCGAAATTGTGTTCGATCAGGGAGGCTTGAATGTAATGGGCACGGTCTTGATCGTCATCAATCAGTGCGATTTTGAGTTTTGGCATATGGGCTAAATATCATCAGGCCATGCCTGAAAGAAAAAGTCGTAATTCATTTAAAGCAATTAAAATGCCAAATGAGTTAAATCATTATGATTTCAATAAAAGTTCACTGAACCAAGGAACGGTGAGCAAAGGGCGCACTGTCTTAATGCAAAAATGCGCTACAAGGAAGCATAATCATTGTTGAGCTGAGTCAGGAGGTCATAGTTAAAGATAGAGAAGCAGCCCATTATTGGCATTGAAAAGTTATAAACATAAAAATAAAAATTATAAAAAATATAAACTTAGAATTTTTTCTGAGTTGTTGGCACGCGCATTGCTACATCTCTGGTGAGTCAAAGACGACTCTAAAAAATTGTAAGACGGCCAAAGACGTCCGTTCTGATCGAATCTGCTGTGCAGCTATCCGCATGACAGATAAAACCATACGTTCAGTTCAGGAAGGAGAGGGCTATGTCTTCAAATTTAAATGCTAAAAAAGCAACAAAAATAAGTCTTTTCAATTTCAGTAGCGCAGCAACGCGGGCCTTCCATATGAGTTGGCTCGCATTTTTTGTCTGTTTCTTTGCCTGGTTTGCCTGTGCCCCGCTCATGCCCGTCATTGCCGGTGAGTTCTATTTAACTAAAGACCAGATTGCCAATATTAACATTGCCGCTGTAGCCATCACCATTTTGGTTCGCCTAATTGTGGGACCTTTATGTGATAAATACGGGCCACGCAAAACCTATACTGCATTATTGGTGATCGGCAGTATTCCGGTGTTTGGTGTGGCTTCTGCCAACAGTTACGAATCCTTTCTTTTCTTCCGCTTATTGATTGGTGCCATTGGTGCCAGCTTTGTGATTACCCAATATCACACCAGTATCATGTTTGCACCGAATGTAGTCGGTACTGCGAATGCTGCATCAGCAGGTTGGGGAAATGCCGGTGGCGGTGCAACTCAAGCCCTGATGCCTTTATTACTTGCTGCCTTGGTGATGTTCGGAGTTGAACAGGCCATGGGCTGGAGAATTGCCCTGCTTGTTCCGGGTGTACTGATGCTGATTGTAGGTGCACTGTACTGGAAATTCACCCAAGACTGCCCGCAAGGAAATTTTAAGGAACTGCGGGCACAAGGCGTGCAAGTGGGCAGCGATAAAAAAGGCGGTCTGGCAATTCTGATGCATGCAGCACGCAACTACCGGGTCTGGATTTTATTTGGCGCCTATGCCGCCTGCTTTGGTATCGAGATTTTCATTCATAACATTATCGCTTTGTATTTTGTCAACAACTTTCAGTTTGGCTTAAAAGAAGCCGGCATGGCCGCAGGGATTTTCGGTCTGCTGGCCCTATTTGCCCGTGCCTTGGGTGGCATCATCTCTGACAAAGTGGCAATTAGAAAAGGTCTGGATGGACGTACCAAAGTGCTATTCGGCATGATTCTGATGGAAGGCTTATTCCTGATCTTATTTTCGCAAATGAACACCGCAGTTCTGGCCATCATGACCATGACAGTTTTTGCACTCTTTACCCATATGGCCTGTGGTGCGACCTATGCCCTGGTGCCTTTCATTGACCGTGATGCTTTAGGCGGTGTGGCCGGCATTATTGGTGCAGGCGGTAATGTCGGTGCCGTGGCTGCAGGTTTCTTGCTCAAAGGCATGCTGGATATTCAAACCACGTTAATGGTGTTGGGTGGCTTGGTGGTGATTGCCGCTAGTTGTGTGTTGATGATTCGCTTCTCGGTCGAGCACAAAGAAAAAGAACAGCAGCTTTATGAACAGGCCATGCTGGAACGCAACAGTCTGGCTGAAGCCCAACAATAAAATTCCTCGGATCAATACGCTTAGATCCAGAGCTTAAATTAATAAATTGAAAGAAGTTTTTAAAGAATTGAGGATCAATACGATGAAACTGCTCATGATTGGCCATGGCATGGTGGGCCACAAATTTATCGAATCGGTTTTAGAATATGCAGGTGATGAGGTTGAAATCACGATTCTGGCAGAAGAACCACGTCTAGCTTATGACCGCGTACATTTAACTGAATATTTCACTGGAAAATCCGCCAAAGACTTAACCCTGTGTCGTTCAGATTTTGCCGATGCCTACGGAATAGATCTGCGCTTAAATACCAAAGCCACTGCCATCGACATTTTAAGTAAAACGGTTAGCACCAATCAGGGGGATGTCATTAGTTATGACAAGTTGGTGCTTGCAACGGGTTCATATGCTTTTGTACCGCCTATTCCCGGCAATGACCGTGAAAACTGTTTTGTTTACCGGACCATTGAAGATTTAGATGCCATCCGCGCTGCCAGCCTAAATGCAAAATCTGGCGTGGTGATCGGTGGGGGATTGCTGGGTCTGGAAGCAGCCAAAGCCCTTCGTGACCTGGACCTGGAAACCCATGTGGTGGAATTTGCCTCACGCTTGATGGCGGTGCAAATTGATGACCTGGGCGGTAAGGTTTTACGGGCAAAAATCGAAAATCTAGGAGTAAAAGTTCATACCCAAAAAGCCACGCAATGCATCGAAGCGGGTGAAAATACTACGCATGTGATGAAATTTGGCGATGGATCAATACTTGAAACCGATATCGTTTTATTTTCTGCAGGGATTCGACCACGGGATGAATTGGCGCGTCAAAGTGGACTCGCCATTGGCGAGCGTGGCGGTATCGTGATTAACGATTATTGCCAAACTTCCGATGCAGATGTTTACGCGATTGGTGAATGTGCACTGTGGCAAAACAAAATTTTTGGCCTGGTTGCGCCAGGCTACGACATGGCGCGTATTGCCGCCAAGCATGTCATGGATCAAGCCTGCAATGAATTTGCCGGCGCAGACATGAGTACCAAGCTGAAACTGATGGGTGTCGATGTAGCCTCTGTGGGGGATGCACATGCCATGACGCCAAATGCACTCAGCTATTTCTATGCCGATGAAGATGCCATGATCTACAAAAAGATTGTGGTGAATAGCGAAAAAACCAAGCTACTCGGGGCTGTGTTGGTGGGCTGTGCTAAGGAATATAACGACCTGCTGCAAATGATGTTGAATGGCTTGGCGATACCGGAAAATCCGGAAAGCCTGATTATGCCGGGCTATACACAATCAACAGCCAAAGCAGGCGGCAGCGGTGTTGATTTACTGCCAGACAGTGCCACCATCTGTTCATGTAATAACGTGTCTAAGGCTGATATTTGCAGTGCGATTGCCGAGGGTTCAACCTCACTGGGTGCACTAAAAAAATGTACCCAAGCGGCAACTGCTTGTGGCGGATGTGCACCTTTAGTCACACAAGTATTGAAGTCTGAACTGCAACGCCAAGGCGTAACGGTAAATAATCACCTTTGTGAACACTTTGCTTATTCACGCCAGGAGCTGTATCACCTGGTTCGGGTCAATGAAATCAAAACCTTTGATGATTTGATTGGGCAACATGGTCATGGACTCGGTTGTGATATATGCAAACCCACTGCAGCCAATATTTTAGCCTCCTGCTGGAATGACTTTGTGCTGAAGCCAAGCCATGCCGGCCTGCAAGACAGCAATGACTATTATCTTGGGAATATTCAAAAAGATGGTTCTTACTCGGTTGTACCGCGTATGGCAGGTGGTGAAGTCACACCAGAGGGCTTGATTGCCATTGGTCAAATTGCCAAAGAATATGGCTTGTATACCAAACTCACCGGTGGACAACGGGTTGACATGTTTGGTGCGCAAGTGCATCAACTGCCGGAAATCTGGGAGAAACTCATCAATGCAGGATTTGAGTCAGGCCATGCTTACGGTAAATCTTTACGTACTGTTAAATCCTGTGTCGGCAGTACTTGGTGCCGTTATGGGGTGGATGATTCTGTTGGTTTGGCCATCTTCCTGGAAAATCGTTACAAAGGCCTACGTTCACCACATAAACTGAAAATGGCGGTGTCTGGCTGTACCCGTGAATGTGCCGAAGCACAAAGTAAAGATGTGGGCGTGATTGCTACAGAAAAAGGCTGGAACTTATACGTTTGCGGGAATGGCGGCATGAAACCACGCCATGCAGAACTACTGGCATCGGATCTGGATACGCAAACTTTAATCCGTTATATCGACCGCTTCTTTATGTTCTATATCCAAACTGCAGACCGTTTGCAACGTACTTCGGTATGGCGTGACAACCTGGAAGGTGGTCTGGATTATTTAAAAGATGTGGTGGTGAATGACTCGCTTGGTGTAGCAGCCGAACTGGAACGCCGTATGCAGCATGTGGTCGGTACTTATCAGGATGAATGGCGTACTGCGGTGGAAGATCCGGAAGTCCGTAAACGCTTCGTCACCTTTATCAATGCAAAAGTTGAACAACAAAACGATCCACACATCCAATTCGCCGAGGTTCGCGGTCAAATCCGCCCAAAAACCGAGGCTGAACGTGATGTGACGCGTATCCCTGTTGTTGAAGCTTAAAAGAATAAAGGAGAAAGAAGATGACAATATTTAAAGAGATGAATAAAACCAACGAGCTGCAATGGCTGGAAATTTGTGCCTTGGATGACATTACCCCGAATACCGGTGTGGCTGCATTAATTGAAAATCAGCAAATTGCACTGTTCCGTGTTGGTCATGAAAAACGGGTCTATGCTTTAAGTAACCAGGATCCGTTCAGTCAGGCATTTGTGATGTCGCGTGGCATTATTGGAGATTTACAAGGTGAACGTGTGGTGGCATCTCCCATCTACAAGCAGCATTTCAGTCTGGCAACTGGACGCTGTCTGGAAGATAAAGACCAGAAACTGCTGGTATTTCCAAGCAAGATTGAAAATGGCAAGGTCTGGGTCAGCCCAACACCGCAAAAAACCTATATTACCAATAACGGCACTTCTCAAGAAAAAATGAAACTGGTGTTGGTGGGCAATGGCCTGGCGGGGATGCGCTGTCTGGAAGATTTGCTGGATATGGCACCTGAACGTTATGAAGTGACCGTGATTGGTGAAGAACCATGGGGTAACTATAACCGCATCATGCTTTCACCGGTGCTGTCAGGGGATAAAACCATTGATGACATCATGCTGCATCCGCATGCCTGGTATAGTGACAAAAATATCCGTTTTATTGCCGGTGATGCTGCGGTCAAAATTGATCGTCCACGTAAACAGGTCTATACCGAAAAAGGCCTAGTGGTGGATTATGATCGCTTGATCCTGGCGACAGGTTCTAAACCTTTTGTTCCGCCAATTCCGGGTTCGGACTTAAAAGGTGTGATCAGTTTCCGAGATATCTATGACGTCAATACCATGCTGGAATACTGCAAATCTAAACAAAATGCAGTAGTGATTGGTGGTGGTCTGTTGGGACTTGAAGCGGCTTATGGTCTGAAACAACGCGGCATGAATGTGACAGTTTTGCATTTGATGGACCGGATTATGGAACGTCAATTGGATAGTCGTGCAAGCAGCCTGTTAAAACAAAGTATTGAAGCCAAGGGCATCAACATCATGACTCAAGCCAATACCGAACAACTGATTGGCGAAGAGGGTCATGTCACCCAAATCAAGCTGAAAGATGGAACGGTGCTGGATGCTGATCTGGTGGTTTTTGCTGTGGGCATCCGTCCGAATATGGCATTGGCGCAAAGTGCCGGCTTACGTTGTAACCGTGGTGTGATGGTGAATGACACCATGCAAACCTTTGATCCGAGTATTTATGCGGTGGGTGAATGTATTGAGCACCGTAATCAAACCTTCGGTCTGGTTGAACCACTTTGGGGTCAAGCCTTTATTTGTGCCTCACATCTGGCCGAACACGGCAGCTTAACTTTTAAAGCACCGACAGTTCCAACGCAGCTCAAGGTCAGTGGCTGTGATGTATTTTCAGCGGGTCGAATTGATTTAGAAAATGGTGAACCACAGGACGATTACGAAGACATTATCTTGAATGATGAAAAACGTCAGATTTATAAACGCATTATTATTCAAAAAGATAAAGTCATTGGTGCAGTGCTGTTTGGTGATACTGAAGATGGTACCTGGTATGCAGAACTGATTTCTGATCAAACGCCAATCAGTAATATTCGTAATAAATTGCTTTTTGGTAAAGATTTTGCATTAAAGAAAGCAGGCTAATCACATAAGTGGTATTTGTTCAATTTTAAATATTTGCACAGCCACACTTTGCACTAATAAGTAAAGAGTAATTGCGTAGGCATGATCTTACTTTTGAAAGATCAAAAGTAACAAAAATCTTTGTTTCCCATACATTACGTCCTGTAATGATGGGAAACGGTGGCATCCATGCCACCTCGACAGAATACATGCTTACGTGAACTCTAAAGATTTAGATAGCTTGGAAAATAGAAGAAATTATTCAAGTGAATTTATTCGATAGAAAGGAGCATCCATGAATAGTATTCCCGTTATGGAACTGCATAGCTCCACAGAAATAAATACCAAAATCACCAATACCACCTGTCCCTATTGTGGGGTAGGTTGTGGTGTCACTGCGACTGTGCAGGACACTGCTTTAGGGCAAAAAGTGTCGGTTGCAGGGGATGTTAATCATCCATCCAACTACGGGAAACTGTGCATTAAAGGCAGTAATCTGGCCGATACCCTGGGGCTTGAAACACGCGTTCTTTATCCTATGCTGGGCAGAAAAAATCAGCGTGAAAAGACCGATTGGAA
Organism: Acinetobacter sp. YH01018; assembly: GCF_013420295.1. Lineage (NCBI taxonomy): Bacteria > Pseudomonadati > Pseudomonadota > Gammaproteobacteria > Moraxellales > Moraxellaceae > Acinetobacter > Acinetobacter sp. YH01018. The sequence goes on along the minus strand of NZ_VOYL01000010.1, from coordinate 74,061 downwards.
TACTGCAACGGATTTAATTGCCAATAAGTTTCAGCAATGCATTGATCAATATGGTCGTGACAGTATTGCCTTTTATGTGTCCGGGCAATTGCTGACGGAAGACTATTACGTAGTGAATAAGTTCGTTAAAGGTTACCTCGGTACAGCCAATATCGATACCAATTCACGACTCTGCATGTCTTCCGCAGTTGCGGCACATAAACGTGCTTTCGGTGAAGATATTGTACCGGCAAGCTATGAAGATTTTGAACATACCGACATGGTGGTGCTGGTGGGTTCCAATACCGCATGGTGTCATCCGGTATTGTATCAACGCATCATGCAAGCCAAAGAGCAACGTGATCTGTTTGTGGTGGTGATTGATCCGCGCTTTACCAGCACCTGTGAAGCAGCAGACTTACATTTGCCGATTTTACCGGGGCAGGATGTCAAGTTATTTAACGGCTTATTGCAATATCTATCGCAAAATGGTCATGCTGCCCCAGATTTTATTGCTGCACATACCCACGGCTTAGAGCAAGCTTTGATCCACAGCCAAACTGAATCGTCCATTGAAGATGTCGTGGTACGTACCGGTATTTCACTGGAAAAACTGCAAGTTTTTTATCAGAAATTTGCCCAAACTGAAAAAGTAATGACTCTGTTTTCCATGGGGGTGAATCAGTCTTCACAAGGGGTAAATAAAGCCAATAGCATAATCAACTGCCATTTATTCACCGGAAAAATTGGCAAGCTCGGTGCAGCGCCATTTTCCATGACTGGTCAGCCGAATGCGATGGGCGGTCGTGAAGTCGGTGGATTGGCCAATATGCTGGCAGCACATTTAGAGCTGGAAAATGAAAACCATCAACAGCTGGTGCAAAACTTCTGGCAAAGTCCCTATATCGCCAAGCAGGCTGGGTTTAAGGCGGTTGATCTATTCCATGCGGTAGAAAGTGGCAAAATTAAAGCCATCTGGATTATGGCCACCAATCCGGTGGTGAGCTTACCCGATGCCGATCAGGTCAAACGTGCCTTAGACAAGTGTGAATTTGTGGTGGTGTCCGACATTTGCCAAGACACCGACACTACACAATATGCCGACGTGCTGTTACCGGCTTTAGGCTGGGGTGAAAAAGATGGTACAGTCACCAATTCTGAACGCCGTATTTCCAGACAGCGTGCATTTTTAGAAGAGCCAGAACAGGCTAAAGCCGACTGGTGGGCGATCAGTCAGGTCGCAAAACGCATGGGCTTTAGCGGTTTTGATTTTAACAATAGCCATGACATTTTTCTGGAACATGCCCGTTTATCGGCACATCAAAATGCAGATTTAAGCCAGTGCGATATAACGCCATATTTCCGCTATTTTAATTTAAACGGCTTAACAGATTTAACCTTTAATCAATATGATGACCTAAAACCGGTGCAATGGCCGGTCTGGACTAAACATCAGGCAGATGGTTGTGTAGCGCGACTTTATTCCAAAGGTCAGTTTAGTCATGCGGATGGCAAAGCCCAATTTATTGCCATTAGCGCAGTTAATCCCGTCAATCAGGTGTGTAGCGAATTTCCTTTGGTGCTGAATACCGGGCGGATTCGTGACCAGTGGCACACCATGAGCCGTACCAGTTTATCTGCCAATTTAAGTAGTCATCGCGCAGAGCCATTTTGTGAAATCCATCCACATGATGCCTTGAAATACGGGGCCAAAGATGGCGAGCTGGTGGAAGTCAAATCGAAATGGGGGAGTTGTATATTACGCGCCACAGTCAGTGACAACATCCGTCGTGGACAGGTTTTTGCACCGATTCACTGGAATGACCAGGTCGCATCCGATGCACGGATTGGCAAAGTAGTCAATCCGGTGGTGGATGCCATTTCCGGTGAGCCTGAATTTAAGCATACCCCAGTCATCATCCAGCCATTTTACAATCAGTGGCAAGGCGTCCTCTATGTACGTCAGGGCTTTGAAAAGATTGTGCAATCATCCATTCAGAATATGGTGTGGTGGACCAAAATCATCACCGCCAAGGCTGTGCGTTATGAACTGGCCGACCGTAAAAAATTTACCCAGACCACAGAGCAGTTAAAAGAGCTATTACCATTTCAGGATGAAAGTTTTGAATGGCTGAATATTGAAGATCAGACTGCCCATATCAGTCACAGTGTGGTGCTGAAAGATGGGCATTTGATTGCTAGCCTATATATTGCTCCCAAGGCTTTATTGCCTGATCGTGACTGGGTCGCCAGCCTGTTTAAACGTGAACGTTTAAGTGCCATGCACCGCAAGGCATTACTTGCCGGACAACCGATGTCGATGGCAAATAATGAAGGTCCATTGGTATGTAGCTGTTTTAAGGTGGGTAAAAACCGCATTATTGAAACCATTAAAGAAAAAAATATAACCAATGAAAAACAGGTCACTGCCTGTTTAAAAGCGGGCGGTAACTGTGGTTCATGTCTGCCTGAAATTCGTGGTCTGATTAAAGCCTGTCAAATGGAGGCGGTAGAATGAGAAAAACCTTAAAAAATGCTGTTTATCCGAGCACCGATCTGGTGATTTTAGCCGGGGGGCAGGCACGGCGCATGAATGGCATCAATAAGCTGTTGCAGAAATTTGATGATCAGATTCAACTGATCAAAATTCATCAACAGTTAAAATCCGATGTAGCGCATGTCTGGATTAACAGCCACCGGGATGATTCGATTTACCAGAAAATTATTCCCAGTATTCATTGCTATCAGGATGATGAAAGCGGCTTTTTAGGTCCACTGATGGGCATGAAAAGTGCCTGGGCACATGTACAGGCCGACTATGTGCTATTTGTCCCTTGTGATGTGACCTATATCCCTTCACGAGTTCTACTCAAGTTGCATCAGGTTTTGGCGAAAAACAGTCTGGCAGAGGTGGCCTATGTGGAAATTAATGGTACGGCCCTGTATCCATTTTGTCTGCTTAAGCGCAGTAGTCTACCTACCTTCATCAGTCATCTCGAACAAAAACAGCGCAGTCTAAAACACTGTTTTGCCGACTTGCACGCTCAAGTGGCAAGTTTTAAAAATCGTGCCCTGTTTTTTCACAGCATTAATTCACTGGATGAGCTGCAGCAGCATCAACAACTTAAATTTCTACATTAAAACTGAATCTTTTGCCTTTTGGCACAAACTTGGAACACTTATTGCAATTCTAACAATAACAAGATTGGGCACTTTAAATCTTGCGCACAATTGCTGTGCGGTAACAGGAAGTTGCTCGAAGATGGATGTTCAACATGAATATGATGACAGAACTTGAAACCGAAGCGCGCTTTGTCGATCAGTTTGGTCGCAGCAAGCGCAAATTACGAATTTCAGTGACCGATCGCTGTAATTTCAAGTGTGTCTATTGCATGCCGGAACACCCTGAATGGATGAAAAAACATGATTTACTCAGTTTTGAACAGCTTTATCATTTTTGTGATTTTATGGTGCGTCGTGGCATCGAATCTATTCGCATTACCGGTGGCGAACCGTTAATGCGTCAAGGCGTGGTGCATTTTATTGCACAACTGCAACAGCTCAAAAAGCTGGGGTTAAAACGCATTTCCATGACCACCAATGCGCATTATCTTGGACAATATGCACAGGCTTTAAAACAGGCCGGACTGGATGATCTGAATATCAGTTTGGACAGTCTGGATGCCAATCAATTTAAACAACTGACCCAAAAAGAGCTGGCCCCGGTACTGGATGGAATCCGCGCCGCACAAGACGTTGGACTGTCTATTAAAATCAATAGCGTATTGATGAACGGCATCAATGACAACCAGATTTTGCCTTTGGCACGCTGGTCGGTGCAGCAAAATATCCAGCTACGTTTTATTGAGTTTATGCCGCTGGATGGTGAGCGCAAATGGTCGAGCGCACATGTGGTCAGTGAACAGCAAATTTTAGACACTCTAGCCACTGAATTTTCAGTCACTCACCAGCTAAATGATGCAGCTCAGTCAAGCTCAGATCCGGCACGACAATATCTGATTGATGGTCATCCAATTGGCATTATTTCTACCATTACCCATTCATTTTGTGGCAGCTGTGACCGGCTGCGTTTAACCGCACAAGGTGAATTCTATAACTGTTTATTTGCCCCCAAGGGCTTGAATCTTAAAGCTGAAATTAAAGCCCTGACTGCATCTATACCTTTGAGTGAACTGGGTTTGCATCGCACTGTATCAAATTATATCTGGAATAAAGAACAGGGCTTTCATGCCATTCAACAGCGCTTGAAAAATGAGCCATCCCGTAAAATCAGCATGCATATGATTGGAGGTTGAAATGCCACAAATCAAGATCAAAATTGAAGCTTTCGGTGCAGTAGAACGACAGTTACCTGCAAATTTAGCCCTGTTATGCAGTGCTCCGAGCACCGTTGCCGAGGTTTTGCTACAAGTCGGACAGGATTATCCGGCAGCTTTTGCCATGCTTGAACGTTGTGCCTGCGCCATCGGTGAGGACATCATTCCCCGACAAACTCGGCTTGATGCAGACAGTACGCTGGTGCTGTTGTCACCAGTGGCAGGAGGCTGAAATGCCGTTATTGAAAACATTTTGCAGAATTCAGGGTACTGCCTTAACTTTAGACAGCTTTGATCAGATTGAGCAGTTTCCTGAATGCGGTGGCATAGGGGTGTTTATCGGAACCGTGCGTAATCATCATGAAGGCAAAGCGGTTAAGGCACTGAAATATACCGCGTATGCGCCCGTGGCGGAAAAAATGATTCGCCAGATCGAGCAGGAGATTCAGGCTAAATATGGCGTGTCCTATGTACGGATGATTCACCGGATTGGTGCTTTGGCGATTGGTGAAAAAGCCATTATCGCCATGGCCTATGCTGCACATCGCCGCGAGGCCTTTGCTGCCTGTGAAGAAGCGGTAGAACGGGTCAAGCACGAAGTACCGGTGTGGAAAGAAGAATTTTACCTGGATGGCAGCAGCCAATACGTAGAAGGTTGCTGTATCCGTAAAGATACAGCGGAGCAGGGGCCTGCACATCATCATGCAGATAAACAATCTGCATACAGTGATCATGCCCATTGTCATTATTAAAAGCAGATTAAGCTACTTATTGAACCTGAGTAGATGTCAGTCAACAGCACTATTTAAAGTAAAAATGAATTCAGGAAAGATGCAATGAAAAATGTCGGGATGAAAGCCGAGAGTTATCGTACAGCAGTGGCCACAGGGATTCTGCACGCCCCAGCACATTGCATTGAATTGTTACGTCAGGGCAATACCGAAAAAGGCGATGCACTGAAAACGGCACGGATTGCAGGGATTTTAGCGGCCAAACGTACCGATGAACTAATTCCGCTATGTCATCCGCTACCGATTTACCGTGCCGATGTGGAATATGAACTGTTTGATGCACATGTGGAAATTATTGCCACGGTGGAAACCATTGGTCCGACCGGGGTGGAAATGGAAGCTTTGACCGCAGTCAGTCTGGCGGGTTTAACATTGTATGACATGCTGAAACCGCATTGTGAACCGGAAGATTTATGTCTGGATCAGGTTAAGTTACAAAAGAAAAAAGGCGGAAAATCACATTTTACCCGCATCTTAAAAGAAGCAATGCCTGCTTCGATTATTGTGCTGTCGGATACGGTAGCTGCAGGCAAAAAACCGGATACGGCAGGGCAGAATGTACTGGAAATTTTACAGGAAGCCAATTTTGGCAATATTGCTTACCATGTTATTCCAGATAGTCCGGAACAGTTACTAGCATTGATTGAACAGCAGAAAAATGACTATCCCCTGATTTTAACCGTAGGGGGGACAGGGTTGGGGTCGAAAGACTTAACCGTGGAAACCATCCAGCCGTTATTAAAACGTGAGATTCCGGGGCTGATGGAAGCCTCACGCAGTTTTGGGCAAAAACGTACACCTTATGCTGCGTTAAGTCGTGGTGTGGCCGGATATATCGAGAACAGTCTGGTGATGACCTTACCCGGCAGCCGGCAAGGAGCGAAGGAATCGTTGATTGCAGTTCTGCCAGCATTGGTACATTTATTTGATGTGCAAAAAAATATTCCCCATTCAGGGGGTTACCAATGAATAGTCTAATGTCAGGATGTGGTGCTGAACACGGCCTGATTAGTGTGGATCAGGCACTGGATTTAATCTTGCAGCATACTCAGGTGTTAGCAACTGAACGCCTTGAGCTTAATCAGGCTTTAAACCGCTATTTGGCGCAAGATGTGTATGCTGCCATCAATCTGCCCTTATTTTCGCAAAGTGCGGTAGATGGTTATGCACTGTGTGCTCAGTCCGTAATTGAGCCACATAGCGAATTTGAACTGATCGGTGAAATCCGGGCCGGACAACAGGATGAGCTGCAACTGAAAGCCGGACAAGCGGTTCGGATTTTTACTGGCGCCAAAATTCCGTTTGGAACCACCACGGTGGCACGTCAGGAAATCGTCAAGCTCATCGATTCAGGCAAAATCGCAATACTCGAAAACCTGCATGCTCATGCCGACATTCGTGATATGGGGGAAGAAATTACTACTGGACAGCTGCTAGCCAGTAAAGGCCAACAGCTGTCTGTGGGGGCAATTGCCAGCTTAAGTATGGCGGGTATTCACAGCGTTGAAGTTGTTCAATATCCCAAAGTTGCAGTGGTAATTAGCGGAGATGAAGTCGCGAGAAGCATTGAAGATTTTGCAGCAGGTAAGATTTTTGATGCCAATGCGCCCCTGATTCAGGCCTGGTTTCAAAATGCAGGACAGCAGGTTGAAATTTTCCATGTAGCCGATAGCGAAGATGCAGTGAAAGCATTAATTCAGCAATTATCGGACAGCTATGATGTGGTTTTAAGCACCGGCGGTGTCTCGGTGGGAGATTATGATTTTATTCGGCCAGTGGCACTGGATTTAGGCTTTAAACAGCTGTTCTGGAAAGTGAAACAGAAACCGGGCAAGCCGATGTTCTTTGCAGAATTAACTCGCAATGATTGTTCGCGTTGTTATCTGTTGGGTTTGCCGGGCAATCCCGCAGCCGTGTATGTGGGCATGCAAATTTATACCGCGACCTTATTAAATGTATTGCAGGGGCAAAAACAGCGGCCGGACTGGTTTAGCGCCGTGTTAAGCCATGATTTAAAAATGGACAGCCGAGAACGTTTTTTAAGAATGTCCGCCCGTTTTGATCAGTCAGTTTTGAAAGTAAAAAGTCTGTCCAAACAGCAATCGCATATGCTGAGCAATTTAATGCAGGCCAATTGTCTGGTGCGTATTCCCGCAGGGCAAAGCCTGCTTGAAGGGGATATTGTCCAGGGCTTATTTATTCATTAAGGGGCAAAAGAATCATGAAAAAATCTCTGTTTTTCTCAGTATGTCTACCGGTTTCACTTTCAGTTGCACATGCTGAAACAGTCAAAATTTATGCTGCTGCCAGCCTGACCAACGCCATGAGCGACATTGAAAAAATTTATGCAAAGCAACATCCGAAAACAAATCTTGTATCGGTATATGGGGCTTCATCCGCGCTTGCAAAACAGGTTGAAGCAGGGGCAAGCAGTGATATCTTTTTTTCGGCAGATCTGGACTGGATGAATTACCTGATCAAAAAGAACCTGATTAATCAAAACAGAACCAAGCCCTTATTGTTTAACCAGCTGGTGGCCATCAGTCCAAAAAATTTAAATATTGCATTTAAGCCGCAGTCCACTTTTAATTTTGCCCAAGCGTTTAACGGACATCTTTGTACGGGACAGATGGAATCTGTGCCTGCGGGTAAATATGCCAAACAGAGTCTGATTAAACTGAACTGGCTGAATAGCCTAAATAGACGGATTGTAGGAACGGATGATGTGCGCTCGGCTTTGGCTTTTGTTGAGCGTGGTGAATGTGAGGTAGGCATTGTTTATAAAACGGATGCCCTGATTAGCCAGAAAGTCAAAATCATCGGTACTTTTCCCGCAAACTCACATAGCCCGATTGTGTATCCGCTGGCTTTAACCAAGCAGGGAGAAAAGAATAAACAGGCAGTACAGTTTGCACAGTTTGTGGAAAAAAGCGCTCAGGCCAAAGCAATCTTTAAAAAATACGGTTTTAGTCTGAAATCCTAAGCAATTCCTTGGGAGATAAATCAACGATGTTAAGTCCAGAAGAGCTGAGTGCCCTGTATTTATCTGCCAAAGTAGCCGGTTTTGCCACCTTGTTCTGCTTACCTTTTGCCATCGGCTTGGCTTGGGTACTAGCACGACATGAATTTCGGCTGAAATTTATTGTGGAAGCATGTTTACAGTTGCCGATGGTTTTGCCTCCAGTCGTATTGGGCTATTTGCTGCTGGTACTGTTTGGCAATCAGGGCATCATTGGGAAATATCTGCACACACTGGGCATACAGCTGGCCTTTAACTGGAAAGGGGCTGTATTGGCCTCGATGATTGTGGCATTTCCCCTGATGGTGCAACCGATTCGGCTGTCCTTTCAGTTGATGAACCAGCAACTGGAACAGATTGCCGGTTCATTGGGGGCTGCGCCGTGGAGAGTCTTTTTCAGTATCAACTTGCCTTTGGCTATTCCTGGCATTGTTATGGGTAGTATTTTATGTTTTAGCCGCAGTCTGGGGGAGTTTGGCGCCACCATTACTTTTGTCGGTAACATTCCTGATGAAACCCGTACCATTCCCATCGCGATTTATTCCTTGCTGCAACAACCCAATGGTGAAGATATGGCACTGCGTTTGGTGACCTTATCCTTATTTTTGGCTTTTAGCGCCTTAATTGCCAATTATTTTATTCTGCAAAACTATCAACGCAAATTGGGAGCCTGAAATGTTGAAATGTGATTTTCAATATCAACATGCCGATTTTAGCTTGAATGTTGAACTGGAGATGCAGCAGTCACTTTTGGGCATTGTGGGCGTTTCTGGGAGTGGCAAGAGCACCTTGTTAAAAAATATTGTAGGACTGTTAAAACCCGATCAGGGGTATATCCAGTTTAATCAACACATTTTGGTGGATACCCGGCAAAACATTCATTTGCCCATGCATCGACGCAAAATCGCTTTAATTTTCCAGCAGGCCTTGCTGTTTCCGCATCTGAATGTCAAACAGAATTTATGTTATGCAGAAAAATGGCTGGCACCCCCGGAACGAAAATTCCAGTTTGATGACATTGTAGATTTGCTGGACTTGAATGGCCTGATTCAACGTAAAGCCCGGCAGCTTTCAGGCGGGGAAGCACAGCGGGTATCGATTGGACGTGCCTTACTGTCTTCTCCCAACTTGCTGTTATTGGATGAACCATTAACCGGATTAGATGTACAGTTAAAACAGCAAATTTTACCCTTTTTTAAACGAATGAAAGATGAACTGAATGTGCCGATGATTTATGTCTCTCATCATCTGGAGGAACTGGAGTATTTAGAGGCTGATACTTTGCAGTTAAGCCATGGCAAATTACAGCATAATTAAACTGATTAGAGCCGGCTCATATTATTAAAAATAGCCTAAGCAATTTAAATCCTAAACTGCTTAAACTATTTCTATAAATATCAAAAAAGCATCTTAAAAGGATTATGGAGTATGTTTAACCACCAGCACGGGAACATGACTTGCGGTCAGAATATCCTGGGCAATACTGCCAATAAAAGCTTTTTTCAAACCGGTACGCCCATGCGATCCAACCACAATCAAATCAGCCTTTAATTCATCGGCTAGTTCAGCAATGGCCTCACTGGGGGATTGTTTGGCCAGAAGTTTAGTCTCTGCGGCAATGCCTGCTTCAGAAAATCTGGCACCTAGCTCAGCTAATATATTTTTAGCGTGGGCTTGGGCCTCCATAAAATAATCTGTGACTCCAGGTACATTTTTATAAAAACTGACACTGGTTAAAGGGTCGATAATCACCACACTGACTATAGTCACTTTACTTCCTATAGCTTTAGCCAACATCATCGCTTGGTCAGCGGCAGCGAGAGAGATAGGGGAATCATCCACAGAAACTAAGATGTGCTGGTAACCCATGATGTTATCCTCTTGTTTCAATATTTATTATTTGTTCAAAGCTTAACATAGTTAGAATGCTGGAAGGAAAAAAGGTAAAAATGTATCTTTTATATTTAAGTCACCAAAATATTCATTAAATTTGAAAATTATCTTTTGATTTATAAGAATAAATATCAAACCTATTTTTAATGATAGAAATTTCAGCAGCAAAGCCTGGGAGGATCGACATTTCCAACACTTGGCTTTGGTAGCTAACTAGTGTACCCCTTTGCCTAAAGAGATAACATAGTTGCCAGCATTATGCATGGTTTTGAACACCTGTGGGCTTCTTGGGATTTTTTATCCAATCCAGAAGATTGTGAATTTTTTAGAAAGCTGTTAGATGGCTAATAGTAGCTTACTGCAGACTTGCTTATCTATCTTGTCCATGTTGATATTATAGATTGGTTTGGAATCGATCTGCTTTTGTTTAAGCTTTTAATAAGAAGGTTGAAAAATAGAATGATAAAAATTAGCTTATAAAAAAAGCCCCAATCTTTCGATTAGGGCTTTTTCGTATTCTGGAGCGGGAAAGGAGACTCGAACTCCCGACCCCAACCTTGGCAAGGTTATGCTCTACCAACTGAGCTATTCCCGCAATATGGAAGTGCATTATAGAGAGTTTCTTTCAACTGTCAACTCTTTGTGCTTCCAAATGTTTAATTAATCAGCACGACGCCAAATGGTGCCTTGACGGGTATCTTCCAAAACCACGCCTTGATCGAGTAAATTCTGGCGAATTTCATCAGCTTTGGCAAATTCCTTGGCCTTTTTCGCATCTTTACGTTGCTGAATCAGGTCTTCAATCTGCTCTTCCGACAAGCCTAATGCTTCCTGACCAATATCTGATTTCAAAAAGTCGTCTACATTGTACTGTACCAAACCTAAGATATTGGTCAAGTGACGTAAAGTTGAATAATATACTGCAGCCTGTTCAGCATTTTCATCTTTCACTGCACGGTTCAGCTCTTTGTTGACTTCAAACAATACGGCAATGGCTTCAGCGGTATTGAAGTCATCACGCATAGCAGCATTAAAACGTTCAACCAATGCTTCATCTAGAATTTCTACAGTTTTTTCACCATAGGCTTGTTGATATGCCTTAAATGAGTGATAGAAACGGGAAAGGGTGTTCTTTGCTTCTTTAAGTGCCGTGTCAGAGAAGTTCACCGGGCTGCGGTAATGCGAAGAAACAATAAAGAAACGGATCACTTCCGGATGGAATTTATCCATCACATCGCGAATGGTGAAAAAGTTACCTAAAGACTTCGACATTTTTTCGCCATCGACATTAATAAAGCCGACATGCATCCAGTAATTCACATACTGTTCGCCAGTTGATGCTTCTGATTGGGCAATTTCATTTTCATGATGCGGGAAAGTTAAATCTGAACCGCCTCCATGAATATCAAAATGGTTGCCCAGACAGCACGTTGACATTGCTGAACATTCAATATGCCAGCCCGGACGTCCGTTGCCCCAAGGTGAAGCCCATGAAGGTTCATTTTCTTTGGCATGTTTCCACAGTACAAAGTCAAACGGATGTTTCTTTTCTACTTCCACATCGACACGTTCAGAGGCACCGGCTTGCATATCTTCCAGTTTACGGCCCGACAAACGGCCGTATTTGGCAAATTTTTCCACTTCAAAATAGACATCGCCATTTGCAGAAGGATAAGCCGTGCCTTTATTGACCAGATTGCCAATCATGTTTTGCATCTGGTCGATGTAATCAGTCGCACGAGGGGCTTCATCTGGATGCAGACAGCCCAAGTTTTCAGCATCTTCGTTCATGGCTTTGATAAAACGATCGGTTAGCGCAGTAATGCTTTCCCCATTTTCATTGGCACGTTTGATGATTTTGTCATCAATATCGGTAATGTTACGTACGTATTTTACCTTCCAGCCCTGACTGCGCAGAAAACGAATAATATAGTCAAATGCAACCATAACTCGAGCATGACCAATATGACAGTAGTCATACACGGTCATACCGCAAACATACATGTCGATATGACCTTCTTTACGAGGTACGAATTCTACTTTTTTACGTTGCTCTGAGTTATATAGAACAAAAGGTTGCATAGGTCTTCAAATTGTTTCTACTAAAAGATGGCTCATCTTAACCTAAGCATTTTTTTTCATAAAGTTAAAACGAAAAAAAGCAGGAATTTTTTAGGGAACATATGGATGTATAAATGTTGAATGCCATGACTAATGATGTGCAATGCTCTATTGCAAATAAAATCATCAGTGATGGCTGCCGATCTGTACCGTTTTTCTGGAGCATTTAAGACCAGAGCCTTTTAGAAATAGGCAGATGTAATATCCAGATTTTATAGATCAAGTGAACACTATATATCTCATCAATATTTAACAGATCAAGAGCAGTCTATATTCACCTGCTTCATTAGGCGCTCTATGCACGCAAGGTAAAACGGGCTGTGTTGGATGATCGACTGCCAGGCGCCAAAGATGTCCTTGACCTAAATTGATCGGGGTTGCATCCGCTTTGGGTGCATAATGTAAATCAAAGAAATATTCTTCCAAAAAATTTGCGAACTCGGCTTCTGGACCGTCATATAAGTCTTTAAGCTTTGCTCTTATTTCTGGAATTAGAATCTTTTGCTCAACCTGATCGTTTGGCAAAATATCACTGGCATAACCATAATAAGTACATAAAAAAGTATCTGTTTCTATAGGTGAGCGGTCAACATGGTAGGAATACACATCTGTTGAAATGAAATCTAACTCTTCATCCCGTTCATAACTTTTAAGTAAATTAAGAGAAGGGGATGCTCCAAAATCAGTTAATAGCTGTATATCCCTTAAGATCATTTCCCGAGCCAGATGACCTTGTTCGGAAAGTTGCAGTGCTAAAAGATCTTCAACAGAAACTTCGGTAATATTCTCTTTTAATTCAAGTTTGGTAACAATTTCTTTAAAATCCCCAGCTAGATTTCTATACCAGCAAAGGGCATTCATATTTCCTTGAAACTTCGAATTGACCAGTTCAGGAAAAGTTGAAACCATGCTAATTTGCTCGTGATCAGAAAGTGTATTTTTCATATTAGAATTAAATAATAAAACCATGTCTAATAATATAACTCAGCTTGGTATAAATGAAGCAGGATGAATGAAACACGACACCTACGCATCAAGTGGCTGTTTGCAGCTGGAATAACATGAGTTCATACAAATAAGAATGTATATCAATTCAATATCTTAAGATTGCTATAGGATACTGGCTAAACCTGAGGCTAGGAAACTGAGGTTCGCTAGGAAATTAGGGAAATTCATGACCATCATTTCTACACAATTCGTGGAATCTTGTACATTTAGAAACGTGACATTTGCATAGATATGATAAAATTGCGAAAATTATTTTTTGCTTGATTGAATCAGCTCTGTATAGAGTAAAGGTAAACCTATTTTGAACCCCTCAAATATGCCAAATCAAATAGACTTTCAAAAAGTTGCACTAGAAACTTTGCGTATAGAAGAACAAGCCCTGGAAATATTGGCAACGCAAATTGATGATCGTTTTAATCGTGCTTGCGAAACCATTTTGCAGTGCCGGGGACGTTTAGTCATTACTGGTATGGGAAAATCAGGGCATATCGGCCGTAAAATGGCGGCAACGTTTGCTTCTACAGGTACGCCATCATTTTTTATGCATCCGGGAGAAGCGGGGCATGGTGATTTAGGCATGCTGGTTCCTGGCGATGTGCTGATTGCCATTTCTAACTCGGGCAAGAGTGATGAAATCATGATGCTGATGCCTTTGATCAAGCGTCTGGAAATTCCTCTAATTACCATTAGTGGTGATGACAAAGGCCCTATGCCGCAAAATGCCGATGTCGCTTTAACCTTGGGAAATATCCAGGAAGCCTGTCCACTGGGTCTGGCTCCGACTTCAAGCACCACGGCAACTCTGGCTTTAGGTGATGCCTTGGCAGTTGCCTTACTGGATGCACGTGGTTTTACTGCTGATGATTTTGCTTTATCTCATCCAGCCGGTGCATTAGGTAAACGCTTGTTGTTACATGTCGAACACCTCATGCACACAGGCACAGAATTGCCAAAAGTCTCTCCAGATACACCAATGAATCAGGTTTTATACGAAATTTCAAACAAACGCCTAGGTTTAACCACAATTGTCGATCAAAATGACGTTCTATTGGGTATTTTTACCGACGGTGATTTACGTCGTTTAATTGATAAGCAACAAGGCTTTGATGTGAAATTGCCGGTTTCTGAGGTCATGACTAAAAATCCATTGACCATTTCGCAAGATGCGCGTGCGGTTGAAGCTTTAGAGCGCATGAACGAAAAGAAAATCAATCAATTTGTTGTTGTAGATGATGTAAATAAGGTCATTGGTGTGATTAGCATGCATGACCTGATTCAAGCCGGGGTAAATTAATAAATGGCATCTTATATTTTATTGGAACAGGCACGTTATGTTGAAGCCTTGGTTCTTGATGTCGACGGGATTCTGAGTGATGGTTTTGTCACCCTGACCAATACCGGGGATGAAATCAAGTCCTTTGATATCCGTGATGGTTTAGGTATGAAACTCGTACAGAAAGCCGGTGTAAAAGTCATTATTATTACTGGACGTAAAAGTAATATTGTGGAAAAGCGCATGTCTGACTTGGGCGTAGACCTGGTTTTTCAGGGTCGTGAAGATAAAGGTACTGCATTACGCGAAGCCTGTGCCCAATTGAATGTTGCTCCAGAAGACTGTTTGTATATGGGTGATGACTGGCCTGATCTTTCGGCATTTGCAATTGCAGGTATGAAAGTGACTGTTCCCAATGGTCATGTTGAAGTTCGACGCCGTGCTGACCTTGTAACCCAGGCCATGGGTGGTCGTGGTGCAGTGCGTGAAATCTGTGACATGATTCTGATGGCTAAAGGAGCTTATGAACAGCTACTTGAAACCTATACCGATGCCCCACATTAATTGTTAAACCATTCATTGAATTTGAGTTAAGTACCACACTTATGGATACAAAAGTTTTATACCTAACTGCTATAGCAATTGCAGCTATAAGTGGTGGTTACTACTATTACAGTGGTAAGGGCAACAAGCTCGAGGTTGACTCAGCCAGAAGCATGACCTATTCCGCTGAAAAAATTAACCTGACTCAAACCGATGACAACGGTAATTTGTATGCCCGTGCTCAGGTCGATCGTATGGAACAGGACATGCAAAAAGAAACGGCCAAACTCGAAAACCTGAATGCTTCCCTGTATAAGAATGGCGCAGTTGATGCTACTTTTTATGCCAAAGTGGCGAACAGTTATGATGATAATCAAAAGGTGATTCTGTCGGGCAATGTTGTGGCGACCAAGTTGATGCAACAGGGCAAAATGCAGTTTCAGACTCAGGAATTAACCGGATATCCTGACACTCGGGAAATAGAGACAGACAAACAGGTCATTGTGCAATCTCCGCAAGCTGAATTTGTAAGCCAGGGGCTGAAAGCCAATTTAAATGACGGTCAATACGAATTTTTTAATATTCGAGGAAAATATGAACCACAATCTTAAGCTTACATTGCCTAAAACCTTGCTTAAACAAGCAGCTTTAGCCGGTTGGGTTGTATTCTCGTCGGCAGCTGCATTTGCCATTCCATCTGACCGAAATCAGCCTATTTCATTGGTCGCCGACCGTGCAACCTATAATGAAAAAACCGGGGTGACGACCTATAGCGGGAATGTCATTATTGAACAAGGCACCATGAGATTGCAAGCCAACTCTATTGTTGCCAATCTGAACAGCCAAAAACAGATTAGTAGCATTACGGCGACAGGCGGTCCGGCACGTTTTCAACAGCAAACCGAGGTCAATAAAGGTTTGGCGAAAGGTCAGGCACAAAAGATTCTTTATAATGCCCAAACTGGCATTATCACCTTGTCCGGCAATGCATTTTTACAGCAGGATGGGGCAAGTATTCGCGGTAATACTTTGAAATACAGCATGAATAAAGGTGATGTTGAAGCGACAGGTACACCGAACAATACTGGCTCATCTTCAGGTCGCGTACAAATTATTATTCCACCATCTAGCTCAAAAACGTTCCCAGGAGCACGTGATTAATGGATCAACCGCTAAATCAGCCCCAAACATTGTGTATTAAACATCTGGCAAAAAACTATAGTAAAAGATGGGTTGTGAAAGATGTCTCTTTTCAGATGCAGAGTGGACAGATTGTAGGCTTACTTGGTCCAAACGGTGCGGGTAAAACCACAAGTTTCTATATGGTGGTGGGTTTAGTTCGGATGGACAAAGGTGAGATTCATTTGGATGATCTTGATTTGTCAGACTTGGCCATGCATGAACGTGCCCGTAAAGGCATTGGTTATTTGCCGCAAGAAGCCTCAATTTTTAGAAAACTGACGATTTCTGAAAACATTATGGCAATTCTTGAAACCCGTAAGGATTTGAACAAGCAACAGCGTCAACAGCGTTTAAATGAACTATTGGCAGATTTTAAAATCACGCATATTAAGGATTCACTGGGGATGAGTGTGTCTGGTGGTGAGCGCCGCCGTGCTGAAATTGCCCGTGCTTTGGCGGCCGATCCCAAGTTCATGTTGTTGGATGAGCCTTTCGCGGGGGTTGATCCTATTTCTGTAGCGGACATCAAGGATATTATCCGTGAGCTTAAAGACCGCGGAATTGGTGTATTGATTACCGATCATAACGTACGGGATACATTAGCGATTTGTGAGCATGCCTATATTGTCAGTGAAGGTGCGGTAATTGCAGAAGGTACACCGCAAGAAGTGCTTGAAAATGACACTGTGCGCAAAGTCTATTTGGGTGAAGATTTTACTGTTTAATTAAAGTTTAATCAGAATGATTTAATCTTATAAATTACAGTATCATTTGACTTAAAATATTTTTTTAATTTAAGAAACCTTCTTTTATAGGAGGTTTTTTTGTATCTGCAAGCGGTTCAAAACAGGCTATACTGCTGCTGTATTGTTATTTATTCCAGATTTATGCCATTTACAATTGCCTCATCCGTTACTTTCGAAGAAGACATTAAAAAAAGTCGCTTTCAGGCGATTGCTACACCAGTAGAAAATGAACAGGATGTCAAAAACTTTTTAGAGTTCCATAAAGATATCACCACCACACATCAGTGCTGGGCCTGGAAAATTGGTCATAATGTTCGTTTTAATGATGATGGTGAACCATCAGGTACTGCGGGAAGACCGATTTTGGCAACCATTGAAGGCAATGAATTAACCAATATCATCGTTCTGGTCAATCGCTGGTTTGGCGGTATTAAACTCGGAACGGGCGGGCTAGTTCGGGCCTACGGTGGTTGTGCAGGGCAGTGCCTGGTACTGGCGGAAAAAATTGAACTGATTGAAAAAAAGAAAGTCAGCTTTGCCTGTCAGTTTAATGAATGGGCCATTTTTCAGTATGAGTTGAACCAGCAAAACATCGAATTTCAAGAACAATATACTGCCACAGGCGTACAGGTCGAAGCCTTGTTACAAGTTCATCAAATTCAGCCTTTGGCACTGAAAATTCAGGATGTGACTCGCGGACGTGAACAACTGAAAATTGTAGAAGAGCCGAACTATGACTGAACAGGATCCGCTATTAAAATATCGTGAACAGCACAAGCATCGTTTGAATTACATGCCGTGGCTGTACTGGTCATTAAAACCGAAAAATCGCGGCTGGGCAGAACAGTGGCAAAAAGAATATCAGGCTTATTTGATGGAAATGGAAACTGTCGAAATTGGTGAAAACTGTTTTATTTCACCGCTGGCCCATATTTTTGCCGAGCCAGGCCGGAAAATCATGATTGGTGATAATACTTTCATTGCCGCAGACTGTACCTTGCATGGTCCTTTAGAAATTGGCAATGAAGTGGCCATTAACCATCACTGTATTCTCGATGGTGGGCGCATGGGGATCAAACTGCATGATCAGGTCCGTATAGCTGCATATTGCCATTTATATGCCTTTGACCACGGGATTGAACTTGCACAGCCCATTTACCAGCAAGCGGTACGTTCTCAGGGTATCGAGATTGGGCAAGATGTCTGGCTGGGCGCGCATGTGGGGGTCAAAGATGGTGTTAAAATTGATGCTCATGCCATTGTCGGCATGAACAGTATGGTCACAAAGAATGTTGAAAAGGCAACTATTGTTGCAGGTAATCCGGCCAGGTTTATTCGTCATCGGGATTAAAAAATCCAAGAAAATGAAGATGAATTAGGGAGTAAGTTTAATTACATAAAAGCCTGCACAGCGGTGAAGAGTTATGCTAAGTTAAAATAACAATTAGACTTAAAGCCTGTATGGGCGAAAAGCGAGGCGAAAATGAAACGTGTAATCGCTTGTATTGATTCTTCTCCATGTGTAAATGCAGTGGCTGAAGCTGCGGCATGGGTTGCAAAGCAGACACAACGTGAATTGGTACTATTACAGGTTTTAGATTATTACCCGGCTAGTTATCATTTGGGGGAAATTAGTGGGGTGATCGGGTTTGAAAGTAATGCAATGTTACTGAAAGAACTGGCAGAACTTGAACAAAAACAAAGTGAACTGGCACTGGATTACAGCAATAATCTTTTAACCCATATTTCTGACATGATTCAGCAGAAGTATGAGATTAGCACCTCGCATCTGCAAGAAAAAGGCGATTTCCTAGAACAAAGTTTTCATGTGCTTAAAGAAGATGACATCGCCATTATTGGCCGGGTCGGAGAGCATTCTGCGGAACGCAACAAACCAATAGGCAGTAATGTAGAAAATTTTATTCGTGGTGCAAAATGTACCGTAATGACCGTCGGGGAACAGTTTAAACCACCCACACGATTCATTTTTGCCTATGAATATTCACCAACCTGCGTTAATCTGATGAAACGTGTCGCACAAAGTGATTTATTAAGACTCTTACAGTGCCATCTGTTATATGTAGGTGATCATCCGGAAATACTGAATGAACCTTCGCAGTATTTACGTGATGCCGGGATGGATGTGGTGACTGAATACCGTTATGGCGATGTTTCGGAAAATATACTGGAATACCAAAGTGAACATGGCATACAACTGATATTGCTGGGTGCATTTAGTCACAGCAAGATTCGCCAATTCTTTTTGGGAAGTGTGGCAACAAGTATATTCCGAAACTCAACCGTACCCTTACTGGTGGTGAAATAACTGAGTCAATATCTAACAGGTTTGATTAATAATTGCCCATAGTTATCCGCATAAGTTGTGGATAACTATATGGACAGTATCTGTAAGTTATTAATAAAAAACAAAAAAAATAAAAAGATTGTTTTTTAACCTTTGTGTCATATTATTTCACTATGGCAAGTGCAAAGCCATCATGTCCTTTGCTACCAACTGTTTGTAATGCAGTACAGGACAAAATTCGAGGATGGTCTTGCAAGGCGACAAACATATCGCGAATACCTTCAATACTAGGTTTGTGGTTTGCAGGATTAATGATCTCGCCAGCACGAATCACGTTATCCAGCACAATAATAGTCCCTGAATGGGACAAGTTTAAGCTGAGTTCTAGATACTCTGGATAACTCTGTTTGTCGGCATCAATAAACACAAAGTCAAATGGTTCAAAATCTGCAGGCAATGCCTTTAATACATCTGCTGCACGCCCTACCTTAAGCTCAATGGTCTGC
Organism: Acinetobacter sp. YH01018; assembly: GCF_013420295.1. Taxonomy (NCBI): domain Bacteria; kingdom Pseudomonadati; phylum Pseudomonadota; class Gammaproteobacteria; order Moraxellales; family Moraxellaceae; genus Acinetobacter; species Acinetobacter sp. YH01018. The sequence goes on along the minus strand of NZ_VOYL01000010.1, from coordinate 54,358 downwards.
GGAAGTTTGGCATGATCAATATTTTCCTGACCCAAAGCTGCATGAGTATCACGACCCTCAATGGTCAGAATGTAGCCATCTTCTGGTAGCGCACGAGCCAACCACATTGTACTGTAGGCAGCAAAGGTACCCAGTTCCAGTACACGTTTGCACTTGTTCATCTGAATCAGCATTTGCAGCAGCATGCCCTGATTGGGTGCGACTGCGAGGTGATCTGGAAAACCTTTATCTTCAGTATTTTTTAATGTCTGTAGCAGAATGGGGTCTTCTGGAATTAAATGTGAATCGATGTAAGCATCAATCTCTGTCCACATTTGTTGCATAGTCTGGTCACCTGTGTTGCGATGCATGCATTTTAAACTTTTCCATTCAGAGTGCAATTTATCGTTTTGATTTATTGAAAATAGGGCAATAAAAAAGAGATCAGCAGGATCTCTTTTTTACCGCAATACACGATTTTAAAAATTACACATCGAGCTGTGGCGTGAGTGGTCTGGACCCCAGGTGCGGTAACCTTGAGTATCAATATGGATTTGACCAGAAGCATATAGCCCAAGTCCCATATTCAGGCTTTGTCCGTACTGCACCCAGAATTGACATAATTTAAATTTGCTATTTTCAATAAATGCATAATCTTCTGCTTGGGGCACTTCAGGCCCAATACGGAAATCGATCGCCGAATTAAATAAGTGGCGTGATGAATTTGCGCCACCGGCACACTGGTTAAGTGACAAATCCCGGTAAACAGAGGTCACTTCAAAGTCAGTAAGCACTTTGGCAGCAACCAGGTATTTAAAGACACGTAAAGTTGCAATTTGATTGTTCCACAATTCACGGTTAGGAATCATATATTGTGGACGGCCGCATTTTTGCCAGTCACGGGCAGAACGCAACAATTCGAAACTTGGGATAATATTGCCGACACCATTACGTTCCAGAAAATTTTCATATTCACGGACACGATGTAAATTATCACCGATGGCAATCCATGAATTATAAACATAAGGTACTGTTTTAGGTGGAATTGGGCGTTCAAGGCTAATGCGTTCTTGAGGAATGAAGATCCGTTTTCCATGGGGCATTTGCCCTTGTTTCTGAGGAGATGTGCTACATCCAATCATGACAAGTGGGACCAAGCTCAAGCCCAGTAAGCCCTTTAAAACATGCTTCATTATAGAAATCAGATATTTATAAATACATGCTATTTTAATCTAATTTGAAGGATAAAATTTGAAAATATTGCAATCAAATGTTTTTTTAAGTATAAAAAAAGATCAGCCTATGCTGATCTTTTTCAGGCTCAGAAACAGTCTTATTTTTCCAAGTATTGTAACTTGTCGGCTTTACCGTTCCATTCTTCACGATCGGCAGGCTGGTCACCAATTTGAGTGATGTTTGGCCATTTTTGTGAAAGATCGGCATTCAGCTCAATAAAGACTTCCTGACCTTCAGGCAACTCATCTTCCGAGAAAATAGCATTTGCCGGGCATTCAGGTTCGCATAATGCGCAGTCAATACATTCATCTGGATTAATCACGAGGAAATTTGGACCTTCGTAGAAACAATCTACCGGACAAACTTCTACGCAGTCTTGGTATTTACATTTAATACAATTTTCAGTGACAACAAAGGTCATGGCGACAGCTACCTAAAAAATATGGTTCTAGTTACTCTTGCTGTATTTTAGGCAAAAATGCTGCTAAGTAACAATTGCTTTTATTGATATTTATTATATATAAGGCTGTTAATTTTAGTAAAAATTGAATATTTCATTAAATATATGTAGTAAATGAAAAAGACTTCTATTTAGAAGTCTTTTTCTGGCACAGATTTAAATTAGCTTTCCAGGGCATCTTTTAAAGCATAAATCTGTTGCAAAGCTTCACGTGGAGAAAGATTGTCTACATCCAGCGATCTTAACAAACTTAGTGCAGGGCTATCTTTTTCAATTTCCACTACACGTTCAATAATTTCTACAGCCGGTTCATCGATCGCACTAAACAAGTCATTTTGTACTACCTTATTGACCTGTTGATGTTGCTGTTTTTCCAGAATCTTTAACCGATTTTGTGCTTCTTTGATCACGCTGGCAGGAATACCGGCCAGTTTTGCCACCTGTAAGCCATGGCTTTGACTGGCAGGGCCGTGCTGAACCTTGTGTAGCAGGATTAAATTACCGTTCAGCTCCTTGGCTGTGACATGATAGTTATCAATTCCTGATTCCTTGCCCAGTTCGGTCAATTCGAAATAATGAGTCGCAAACAGGCACAGGCACTTAATCCGTTTGCTCAGGTCAATCACACAAGCCCAGGCTAGAGACAAACCATCATAGGTACTGGTTCCGCGTCCGACTTCATCCATCAGTACCAAAGACTGGTTGGTGGCATGATGCAGAATTTGCGAAGTTTCGGTCATCTCCACCATAAAAGTCGATTTACCGGTCGATAAGTCATCTGCTGAACCAATACGGGTAAACACGCGATCAATCGGGCCTAATACTGCGGACTTTGCAGGCACATAGGAACCGCAATAGGCCAGTAAACTGATCAGTGCGGTTTGACGCATAAAGGTGGATTTACCGCCCATATTCGGACCGGTCACAATGGCCATACGGTGGTTGAAGTCCAATGTGGTATCGTTCGGGGTAAAAGCAGTTTTGCTTAAGGCTTCCACCACAGGATGCCGGCCTGCAACAATTTTAACCCCAATTTCAGGGCTGAATTCTGGACGGGACCAGTTGCGTAAACGCGCCTGATGGGCAAAATTGGCCAGCATGTCAATCTGGGCAATAGCGCTGCTCATCATTTGTAAATTGCCAATGTCTTGACGTAATTCATCCAGCAGCATTTCAAACAGCATTTTTTCACGCGCGAGGGCACGTGATTCGCTCGACAGGACTTTATCTTCAAAAGATTTTAGTTCCGGCGTGATATAACGCTCAGCATTTTTCAAGGTCTGGCGACGGATATAATGATCCGGTGCTTGCTCGGCTTGAGCGCGGGTCAGTTCAATATAGTAGCCACTGACACGGTTATAGCCAATTTTCAGGGTTGAAATACCGGTGTTAGCACGCTCTTGAGTTTCCAGATCAATCAGAAATTGTCCTGCATGATCACGGATTTTACGCAGCTCATCCAGTTCATTGTCAAAGCCTTCTGCAATGACATTGCCATCACGGAGTAATACTGGTGGATTTTCGACAATCGCAGACATCAGGCGTTGATGCAGGCCATTAAAATCACCCAGCTCATCTGTCATTTGCTGAATCAGAACGGATTGCTTAGTCTGCGTCATTGGCTGTAGGGCATGGCGTAAAAAAGGAATTTGCGCACAGGCCTGACGTAGTTGTACCAGATCACGCGGACGTGCCCTGCCTAAAGCGACACGGCTCAATACACGTTCAATATCGCTAATTTCTTTCAGGACCAGACGAATCGGTGTTTCATGATAACCGCTTAACATAGCAGCAATGGCATCCAAACGGGCATCCAGTATTTTGGTGTCGCGTAAAGGTTGCATCAGTGTACGGCTGAGCAGTCGGCCACCCATGGCAGTCTGGCAGTCATTGATCAGCTGGAACAGGGATGTACCATGTTCAAATAGAGGTTCAACCAGTTCCAGATTGCGACGCGTGACCGGATCTAGCGCAATAAAATCACTGCTTTGTTCTAGCTGAATCGAGCGGATATGCGGTAAAGCAGTTTTCTGGGTTTCTTTGGCATAATGGATCAGTGCCGCTGCCGCCGCTTTGGCCAGCGGTAAATGGTCAATTCCGAAGCCGGACAGGGTAGATACCGCGAACTGGTCACATAAGGTTTTTTGTGCATTATTCAGGTTGAAATCGACATTCGGACGACGGGTCACAGGGCAGTCGAGTTGTTTTTTGATCTGCTCGATAATATTGGGATCGACAATATCTTCATCTACCACAATTTCACTTGGCATTAAGCGGGAAAGTTCAATTGCCAGTTGTTCGTGATGAAACTCTTGTTGTTGTACCTTGAAAATACCGGCACTTAAATCCAGCAATGCAATACCAATTTGCCCCTGATGTAAGCAGAGTGCAACCAGATTGGAAGACTGATGACTGTTCAATAGCGCATCATCGGTCAGGGTGCCCGGAGTGATGATACGCACCACACCACGCTCCATAGGTGCCTTTCCGCGAGAGCCTGCGCTCTCGCCCTCACCCAGCTGTTCGCAAATGACCACGGTTTCGCCTTTTTTGACCAGACGGGCCAAATAGCCTTCAGCGGCATGATAGGGAACACCTGCCATGGGAATCGGTTCGCCATTGGCCTTACCGCGGTGGGTTAAGGTAATCCCCAGTAATTTGGCGGCTTTATGGGCATCGTCAAAAAACAGTTCATAAAAGTCACCCATGCGATAAAACATCAGGGAGTGCGGGTGCTGCATTTTGACGCTCATGTACTGCTGCATCATCGGCGTTAAAGTGGAAAGATCAGCCATGATTTCCGGGTAACTCATTGAGGTAAAATCCTTAAATATTTAAATACATCTCATCGTTAAAATTTGGCTGTCTCACCAATTTCAAATTTATGCATGAAACGATATGCGTTAAATCCTAGACTCTGGCTTTGTTCTTATTCTTATTTTCAAGCCAACCCGAGCTATGGAAAAACGCTATTTCATTTGCTCAGACATCTTATCAAATTTGCATGAATTGCGAAAAATGCTTTGCAGTAAATGAATAAAAATTAGGAGAACAGTTTGACGGGTTTTATCGCAGTGCTGATTGTACCGGCAATGAAAATGACGCTGCGGGTTGATACGAAACTGGAGAACTCAAGCGGACATTAGGGCTGATGCAAACCAAGTCTGGTTAAATGTAGACGCAAGATACGACGCAATTCTAAAACAGCTTCTGGTGTTTCCTGAATGGAATGACCGCCTTTAATAATTTTTTCCGAAATAGCACCCTCCAGATGGGCACTCTTATAGGGCACTATGTCATCAGTGATCACATGGATATCATTACTGTTGGTGATATTGCCAATAATGGAATGAAAGACCAATCCTTTACGCGGGTTAATGTCTTTGGTCAGTTCAATAAACTTGGACTGATAACTTAAATCACTCGGTCCATTTTGAATCAGGCCATGATCAATCTGCTGTAACAGCTCTTTCAAATCCAGATCCTGAGTTTGTATGCTATCGCTAATCGCAGAGAGGAAAGCTCCGGGAATACGGATGATTTTACGTGCTGCCTTGGTAAACCAGCGATCGGCATAATCGGTTCCCCGATGCGGGGTGGCCAGAAAAATCGCCCGAGAAAAATTAGGAATGTCCTTGATCACCAGGCGCTGCGAAATAATCGGTAATTTCTGAAACTTGTTTAACTGACGATTATTCATCATGGATAAGGCTTTTTGGGTTAAGTCTGCATCACTGACCAAAAGCCGGGCAATAATGCCCCCCATACTATGTCCGACCAGTACCGCATCTTTTTTGGCAGGGGCATTGGCATCGACCTGGGCAAAGGCCTGAGTCAATAGGGCATAAATCTGAAAACGGCTTTCCATAATCGGCATATTAGTTGAATAAAATACCTGCCAGACCTGAAAATTTTCCCGTAGTACTGTGTCCCCCATAATATCGTTCGTCAGACGAATCCAAGCTTCGGGACTACTGGCCAGACCGTGGATTAAGACAATCACTTTTTTATTCGGATTATAAGGTTCCAGCATATATAAATGCGGCATGGTGAGATGATCATCACGGTCAATAAGGGTTAAATAGGCTGCCCGGCCGAGATTGTTTTGTGCAAGCCATAAGCCATAAGGCGTAGAAAAGTTTCCAGCCAGCGGATAGGTCTTTCCGGCCATATTGACCTGATCATATTTGTACGGATCAAAGGCTTTTATTTCAAATTCTGCATTGTTTAAAATGTCTTCTACACTGCTGGCCGCTTTAGGCTGGGCAGTCAGGGTTGCCGCTAAATAGCGGGCCTGATGAATATTGGGATTGACCCCGTTTTTGTAACTGAAATTTATTGGGTTAATAATATATTTATTTTTCCCTTCGCTAATACCATCCTTGACCTGCGGTAGAACCAGGACAAATTCTGAGCCAAAACCATCGCGACGGTTAATGGAACGTAAGCCTGAAAAATTCAGGTTGTAACTGGAAAGCAGCTGCTCGATTTTCTGATTTTTGAGCTGTGGATAGTAATCAAAGTTGATCTGATAAATACTTTTACCCACCTTGACCTGTGGCTCAACTACAGTAGGTTTATGACGCAAGGCATAAGCAGTTACCAGTTTAGCCAGTGCTAAATTATAAAAGTCACGTATTTGCACCTGCCGGTTGTCAAAAATGCGGTCTTTGGGCTGTCGTTTGGTCTTAAACATGTAGGCATAGCTGTAGCGGATACTTTTATCCAGCATATACAGTTGCTGATCCAGACATTGATCATAGGTTTCTTGTTGCTGTTTCTGTTTTTCTTCGGATCGGGTACTGGCTAAAGTACTGGTTTTACAGTCAGAAGAATTTTCAAATTCCAATGCTTTGGCCAGGTAAATTTCGCTGGAGGTAGAGAGCAGCTGTTCGTCCTGAATTTGCGGAATCTGTTGCAGTTCCTGAATACACTGGTCGGGTTGGTCGGAACAGATTTTAGCTTCACGACCGGTCATGGACAGCACATTTAAACTGGCTTCACTCAATTTATTTCGGGTAAGGATACTTTCACGTTCATTGGCAATGGTGACATTAATGCCTTGGCTTTTGACGCTGACAATTTGACAACCTGTAAGCAGATAACTACTCAGCAGTGAGGCAAATAAAAGCTGATATATTTGTTTTGGCATAAAGTATGTCTACGTTCAGTATTTATTTGAGTTTTGTTCATCATACGATGATTCTTCTAATTTTCAATTCGTACATATAAAAATAGACCGTTTTGAACGGTCTATCTGAAAGGTGAATGGACAAAGTAAAAATTAAGACGTTTTAGCCGGATTAAGTACTTGCCATACATTCCAGCGACCTTGCTTTTCAATTTCGGCAATTAAGCGGTCAGCAACTTCAGCTTCTTGCGGATATTTCACTTTGTAATTTTTCAAGACCTGAATCGCATTTTTCTTTTGTTCCATGGCAATGTAATTGTTTGCCGCGGATAAATAGGCTTCCTGCACACCTGCCTTCATGGCCTTGTCTAAATAAGGAATGGCTTCACGTTGACCACCACCTTCAGATAAGCCAAAACCGAACCAGAAGTTTGCCTCGGCATCTTCTTTATTAATTTTCAAAATGCGCTGTGCATAAGTTAAAGACTTGGTGGTATAGACTGAACCCAGGTCCAGGTTACGTGCCATAACACTGGCTTTAAATGCACGAATCAACACATCAAAAGAGGCATTGTCTTTGGATGCCAGGGTATCGAGCTGTTGAGTCACTTGTTTCAGTTTGGCTTCAAAGCCTTTACGTTCCTGACGTTCAGTAAAACGAGGCGGATAATGGCGTGCTTTGCCTTCTACCAGCTGCAAGAAGTCATCAATTTCGGTGATATCTACTTCATTGTCACCCGCCACAACCGCATATTTTACATTACGTTGCTTGCTGTTCACGGTAGGAATAATCAGCTTATTGACATCAAGCATCACTTTTTTCTTTGGATCACCCGGCAGTGTGACTTCCATTTTGGTTACCGGCTGTGCAGCAGCTTTTTGTAAGGCAATTTCAAATGGAGGTGGGGCATCATAGTTAAATGGATTTAGCGCATAGAATGGCGCAGTCAATTCAGGTTCAGTGAAAACGATCGGTGCATTGGAATTTTTATCTTTTGTTGGTGTCGAGCTACAGGCTGAGAGTAAAGAAACAGCAATCAATGTACATGCCAAAGGCTTAAGGGTCATAGGGGTCATCCGTTCATTTAATTTTAAAATTAATTAGTAGGTATGTTCCTCAGTCTAAAAAAACTTTCAGGAACATACAAGTCAGGGCTTGTTAATATTCAGGACAGCTGTTCAGGCTTTGGACTGACTGCTTTGCGCTTCGCATTCACGGCGAACGTCCTCCATAATTTTTAATTCTTCTGCACTAAAAGGTTGTTCATTCTGCTGCTGCTTTTTAAATGAAGGATCAATCACTGATAAACGCTGACATAGGGTATTCATACGTTTTTCATTAAGCTGAATCCGGTCCAGCAGTACGCGCATGCCATCCAGAATCGGGTCAGACTGGTCCTGTGTGGCTGCATAAGGCTGAAAGCCAATACTTTCTGCATAATCACGACGGCGGGCTTCTTCTGCGTCTTTAGGCTTATCTTTTGTAATAAAGCGCGCCGGGTTTCCTACAGCAGTGGTATTCGGTGGAACAGCCTTGGTTACCACGGCATTGGAACCGACTTTGGCATTTTTACCCACGGTAAAAGGGCCCAGAATTTTGGCACCAGCACCAACCACCACGCCATCTTCCAGCGTAGGATGACGTTTGCCCTTGTTCCAGGTGGTACCGCCCAAAGTGACGCCGTGATAGAGCGTGACATCATCTCCAATTTCAGCCGTTTCACCAATTACTACACCCATGCCATGATCGATAAAGAAACGGCGACCGATTTTGGCACCCGGATGGATTTCAATGCCGGTGGCAAAACGGCTAAAAGAAGACAGCAGGCGGGCAGAGCCTTTACACTCTTTTTGCCAAAGTTCATGGGCAATACGGTGCATGATCAGTGCATGAATGCCGGGATAGGTAGTGAGAACTTCTAAAGTGTTTCGTGCTGCAGGATCGCGCGCGAATACAGCTTGGATGTCTTCTTTGAGCTGTTTAAGCATTGGATTGATCCTCTGAAGAATCGGTTGTTTTGTCTGTAGATTTTTTCCATGTACCATTGTTCAATGCCTGTACACGGCTAAAGATGCCACGCAGTAAATGATATTCCATACGATCTAATTGTATACGTCCAAATAAACGACGCAAGCGTAAAGGCAATAATCGTGGGTTTTTCGGGTCCATAAATTCAATTTCAGCCAGCATTTTTTCAATATGCGGATAAAACTGTTCCATCTGTTCATGTGTGACCAATGGTTCATCCCACTGCATGTCAATTTCATCGGTGACATGCATGGTAGCTTCAGGATCTTTCTTTTGTTCAGTCAATGCCATGGCAGCCATACGCATTTCATAGCAAATGACCTGAATGGCCTGAGCGACATTCAGTACGCCATAATCGCTATTTACAGGAATGGTCACATGATAATTGGCCATCGCCAATTCTTCATTGGTCAAGCCGCGATCTTCACGACCAAATACAATCGCAATTTCCTGTTTGTTCTGTACCACAGCTTGCAATGATTTTTCTGCAGCAGGGCGGGCATCGAGTAAAGGCCAGGGAATAGTGCGGCTACGGGCACTGGTTCCAAAAACCAGATGGCAATCTTTAATCGCTTCTTGCAAGGTCGGCACAATTTCAATCTGTTCAATCAGATCGGTTGCGCCTGCGGCCAGTGCATCAATATCAGGATGCGGATAGATTTTAGGCTCTACCAGTACTAGTTTGGATAGGCCCATGGTTTTCATGGCACGTAAGGCGCTGCCGATATTGGCAGGCAAGGTAGTATTGACCATGACAATACGCACATGAGAGAGATGTGCGGAAACCACAGCATTGTCAACTTGACTCATAAGGTGTCCGATTTGAATTTAAATATTTAAAAATTAAGAATATTGAGTGGCTTCAGCCTGATACATATCCATCGCTTCATCCATGCTCACATTGGCTGGAGGCGGCGGGACATTCGCAGGCATGGCCTGCTCGTAACTCACAGCTTTGGCCGCCTTGGATTTGACCTGATATTCAATATGAATTACGTCTTTACCAAAATAGTCACGTAATTTCGTCAGTAACTCATCCAGTGGAGCCACCTTCCAATTCAGGCCCAGGTTGATATCAGCAGAGGCATAGGAATAATCAATGTGTAATTGCATCGGGATATGATTGCACATATCGACATTACAGAACGGGGTTAAGATTTTGCGTAAATCCTGACTGAGTGAAGGGTTGAGGTGTTCCGCATTCAGCTTGATTTGAATACTGTTGGCACGTTTCTGACGGATTTCATTCAGGCTAAAAGCTTTGGTCAGGCGTCCCATAGGACGGTCAAAACCTTCACGTTCATAAATTTCGCCTTCAATCACCACCACTTTTTCATTTTGAATAATGTCTTTAAAACGCTGGAAGCGTTCATGATTAGCCGAGACTTCTATACGTGCAGTGCCATCATCCAGAGTGACCATCATACGGTTCGGGAAGTTGGCGACATCGACCACCAGACCGGCAAATACGGTAGTCACACCACGGCGTGTAGGGGTGAGCTCATTAATACGTGCAGGAATAAAGGATTTAAGTTCTGGACGATACACATCAATCGGATGTCCGGTCAAGTACAGTCCCAAGGTGTCTTTTTCACCTTTGAGGCGGACTTCATCTGACCACGGTTTGACCGGTTTGGCTGGTTTGCGCTGAACTTCCTCAACTTCACCAAACAGGTCCATCATGCCGGTTTCACGATTAGAGCGTGCCTGTTCTGCGGCTTGAACCGCTTCAGGAAGTTGCGCCATGAGGTCAGCACGTTCAATGCCCAAACAGTCCATCGCACCTGCACGGATGAGTGCTTCAAGGGTGCGTTTATTGATTTTTTTCAGATCGACTCGGTGGCAGAAATCAAACAAATCTTTATAAGGACCATCCTGTATGCGTGAATCAATCACCGACTGCATTGCAGCTTCACCCACGCCTTTAATTGCACCTAAACCATAGACAATGGTATTCGGACTGCTGGCATGGAAGTTATATAAGGACATATTGATAGATGGGGGAAGAACCTCTAAACCATTGATACGGCAGTCATCAATCAGGAACACGATGTTGTCGGTGTTCTGCATTTCCGAGGTCATTACCGCAGACATAAACTCTGCAGGATAATGCGCTTTTAGCCATGCGGTTTGATAAGCAACCAGGGCATAGGCGGCAGCATGCGATTTGTTGAAACCATAACCGGCAAATTTTTCCATATAGTCGAAGATATGGTTGGCGGTCGCTTCATCAATATCTTTTTCAGCAGCACCTTTAATAAAGATCTGGCGCTGTTTGACCATTTCCTCAGGTTTTTTCTTACCCATGGCACGGCGCAGCAAATCCGCACCGCCCAGACTGTAACCGGCACAGAACTGTGCAGCCTGCATCACCTGTTCCTGATACACCATAATCCCGTAGGTCGGTTCCAGAACTTTTTCCAGTAATGGATGCAGGTATTCAAACTCACCACCATGCATACGGTGAATAAAGTCAGGAATCAGATCCATTGGACCCGGACGGTACAGGGACACGAAGGCAATAATTTCTTCAAACTTACTTGGGCGTGCCTCTTTCAGCATCTTTTTCATGCCCACGGATTCAAACTGGAATACCGCAGTGGTATTGGCGTTGGCAAAGATTTCGTAGGCTGGTTTATCGTCCAGTGGAATATAGGAAATATTGACCGGCTCTGTGACATCTGGACGCGCATTGATATGCTTAATCGCATCTTCAATTACGGTTAAGTTACGTAGACCCAGGAAGTCGAATTTGACCAGACCGGCTGCTTCGACATCGTCCTTATCGAACTGGGCAACACGGTTAGTCCCGTCAGCATCACACATCACGGCTGAGTAGTCGGTCAGCTTGGTCGGTGCAATGACCACACCACCGGCATGTTTACCAGTATTCCGGGTAATGCCTTCAAGTTTGAGTGCCATTTCCCAGATTTCAGCGGCATCGTCATTATCCGGGTTGGACGGATTGGTGACAATATCCTTGAGCTGTGGCTCAGCTTCCAGCGATTCTTCCAGACTCAAACCTAAGGGCTTGGTTGGAATCATTTTGGAAATACGGTCCGCTAGACCATAGGATTTACCTAAAACACGTGCCACGTCCCGAATTGCACCTTTGGCCGCCATGGTCCCGAAAGTGGCAATCTGCGATACCGCATCCCGGCCATAAGTACGTGCCACATAGTCAATTACGCGGTCACGGCCGGCAATACAGAAATCGACGTCAAAGTCGGGCATCGACACACGTTCCGGGTTCAAGAAACGTTCGAACAGCAGGTCGTAACGCAGTGGATCCAGATCGGTAATCTTTAAGCTATACGCCACCAGTGAACCGGCACCTGAACCACGACCCGGACCGACAGGTACACCGTTACCTTTGGACCATTGAATAAAGTCCATTACGATCAGGAAGTAACCAGGGAAACCCATATCCAGAATAATCTTCACTTCGAAGGCTAAACGCTCATCATAGGGTTTGCGAATTTCTGGCCAGTCTTTACCGCGTTTTTCAGGTGGATACAGGAAGTTAAGTCGTTCTTCCAGACCTTGTTCGGATAAATGTGCAAAGTAGGTATCAATGGTGTGACCTTCCGGAATCGGGTAGTCTGGCAAGTCATTAAAACCTAAGCGTAAAGTCACATTACAACGCTTGGCAATGTGGTAGGTATTTTCAATGGCTGTTGGAATATCTGAAAATAGTTCCGTCATTTCTACAGCAGTTTTAAAGTACTGTTCAGGGCTATAGGTTTTAGGACGGCGGTTATCACCCAATACATAACCATCGGCAATACAGACCCGGGCTTCATGCGCTTCAAAATCATCACGTGTAATAAAGTGTACGTCGTTATGGGCGACCACGCCTATATTGTATTTTTTTGCAAGTTTGACAGCTTCTTCAATAAAGGCATCTTCATCAGGGCGGTTGGTACGAGTCAAAGCCAAATAAACCCGATTGCCGAATTTTTCAATCCATTCTTGAAGGAGGGGTTCAGCTTTATCTGGATTTGATGTGATCAGCATTTTGCCGACATCAGATTGCATGCCCAATAGCACAATCAGATCTTGATGCTGATCTAAAATCCAGTCTTTTTGCACACAAGGAATATCGAGTTGCTGACCTGAAATAAAACCTTGAGAAACCAGTTCGGTCAGACTGCGCCAGCCTTTATTGGTCATGGACAATAATGTCACACGATGTTCAGCATCATTCAGGCGGATTTCTGAACCTAAAATAGGTTTAATGCCTTTATCCAGACATTTTTTATAGAATTTTACCGCAGCATGCAGATTGGACAAGTCGGTAATGGCCAGTGCTGGCATTTCATCATTTGCAGCAGCTTTAATTAGATCAGATATACGTACGATAGATTCTGTAATGGAAAATTCTGTATGTATACCAAGATGAACAAAGTGCATAAATGAGTCCCTGCAAAAACCACTGGATAGTTTAGCACGCTCCAAGAAAAGTCATGGATTATTATTTAGCTAATTCAAGTTCAAAATTGACTTTTTAAGTGTGATGAATAGGTGATTAAAATCATATCAGTAGGTTAAACGAATTTGAGTCCTCCTAATATTGATGGGAAGTGAAGCGGTGCTTAAACTTAATTCTGAATATAAAAAAGCCCTCAATCGAGAGGGCATTCAATAATGGTATTTTATCTTAATCGTGACAGCCATTCACCAAAGGTCTGTACAAATTGCACCAGCAATAACAGGACAATCACGGTCAAAATGACCACACTGGTATCAAAACGCTGGTAACCATAGGAAATGGCCAGGTCGCCAATACCACCGGCACCCACGGCACCTGCCATCGCCGTTGCGCCGATCAGGCTAATAGTGGCTGTAGTCAGGTTTAAAATCAGCGAGCTGCGTGCTTCAGGCAAAATAAACTTGAAAATAATTTGCAGGGGCGAAGCACCCATGGCTTGTGCCGATTCGATAATACCTTCATTCACTTCAAGCAATGAAGTTTCAATCAATCGACCCATATACGGACCAATATAAATGGTCAGTGGCACAATTGCCGCCCATGTACCAATCGATGTTCCCACCAGCAATTTAGTCAGCGGAATAAAGGCAATCAGCAGGATAATAAAGGGTAAGGAACGCAGTGCATTTACAATTGGGTTTAAGCCATGATAAATCACCCGGTTCGGCAAAATACCTGCCGGACGGGTCACCAACAAAATGATGGCCTGGATAAAGCCCCAGATACAACCAAACAGCATGGCAAAGAACACCATGTGCAAGGTTTCTTGCAGCGCGGTTACAAACTGGTCAATCGAAAGTGAGCTTTTCCAGTAAGGCGCCGTGATTTCAGTCAGCCATTGAACAATTAAATCTCTCATGCGCTGACTCCAGACTGTTCAACTTTGACCCCATTTTGCTGGAAAAATGCAACAGCTTGCTCAATCACCACAGGATCACCTAGCAGCTGGACAAACATTTGTCCTATCACTGAACCGTTAATTTCAGTCATATTGGCAAACAGAATATTCAAGCTGATATCAAACTGTTTAATGGCTGCCTGTACTACGGTTTCTTGTGCAGATGTACCCAAAAATTGCAGGCTATAAATGCTGTTATGATTTTGATTTTCCAGGTTTTGTAGAATATTAAAAGGAAGTTGCTGCTGCAAAACGGTCTGAATAAAATTCTTCGTGGTTGGATGCTGTGGCTGACTGAAAATTTCCAGCGTCGAACCGGTTTCGATCACTTTACCCTGTTCCATTACCGCAACATAATCACAAACAGATTCAATCACATCCATTTCATGGGTCACCATAACAATGGTAATGCCTTGTTCTTTATTAATCTTTTTAAGCAAATCTAAAACAGATTTGGTGGTTTGCGGATCCAGTGCCGAAGTCGCTTCATCACAGAGTAAAATTTTAGGATGATTGGCGAGGGCACGGGCAATACCGACACGCTGTTTTTGACCGCCAGACAGTTCATCCGGATAAGCATCTTTCTTATGCTTAAGATCGATAAACTCGAGCAATTCCGCTAAACGTTTTTCACGCTCGGCTTTGCTCCAGCCCAACAGTTTCATTGGCATTTCAATATTGGCTGCGACAGTTTTACTCTGCAACAAATTAAAATGCTGAAAGATCATCCCGATGTTGGCACGTTCCTGACGTAATGAACGTGCATCCAATGCGGTAAAATCTTTTTGATTAATGATGACTTGACCATCATTTGGTCGTTCCAGCAAATTAATCAGGCGGATTAAGGTACTTTTACCCGCACCACTATAGCCAATAATGCCAAAAATACTGCCATCTGGAATCTGTAAATTAATTTGATCCAAGGCACGAATTGTTTGACCTTTAAGCTGATAATGTTTTGAAATATTTTTAAATTCAATCATATGGTCAAAAACTATCTATAAAAAGAAAAACAGGCAAAGAAACTTTGCCTGTTTAGATAAACCAATTATATTACTATTTCGAGTCAGTGAGATAGCTAATCGGTTTATTTACGTCAACTTTGGTACCGCCAAATTTCTGTTGCACAAATTTTTTCACGGCTTCAGAGTGGTAAAGTGCACCTACTTTTTGCAATACTGGGTCATTTTGACGACCTTCTGCAACAGCAAGAATATTGACATTCATTTTGGTGCTTTGGTCGATTGGCTCATAATAAATAGAGTCTTTCAGCACATTTAAGCCACCTTCCATTGCCAAAGTATTACCCAAAACAATGGCATCGACTTCGTCTTTTACACGTACAGCAGTTGCCATCTGAATTGGTTTGATCACAATTTTTTTGTTGTTTTCAACAACATCGGCAGGGGTGCCTTTTACGTTGTCAAAATTAGTTTTTAATTTAACCAAACCGGCAGATTGAAGTAACAATAATGCACGTGATTCATTTGCACCATCGTTAGGAATGGCAATCGTTGCACCTGTTTTGAATTCATCAAGTTTCTTCACTTTACTTGAATAAATACCCATTGGTTCCAGGTAAGTGGTAGAAAGCGGAGCAATCTTGTCTTTATTGGATTCGTTAAAAGCAACCAGGTAGGCATAAGACTGGAAGGCATTCACATCAATTTCTTTATTGGCTACTGCTGTGTTCATAGACACATAGTCAGTGAAGTTTTTCACTTCAAGCTTAATACCAGCAGTTTTGGTTTCCGGAAGTGTGGCAATATAACGCCAAACTTCTGCATCCGAACCTGTAGACGCCATAGTGACCGTTTGCAGACCATTCGCGTCTTTTGTTTGAGCTGCATTATTTGCAGGCGCTTCTTGCTTACCACAGCCAGACAAGCCAACTGAAAGACCTAAAACAAGACCAAGGAGCTTTTTCATGTATATGTCCTAGTAAATTTAATTTGGCGATAAATTTACGAATATGTCATTGGAGAGATTAAATCAAGTGTGAATCAGATCAACTGATTGATGCAGATAACTTTAAAATGTCCCATTCATCAACGCAATTGGATATCGGTAGCATCATGGAGAGATGTTTTTTGTTTGAAAAAAGCAAATTGCTGTAATCAAACAATTTTCATGATGACTTATTCCTAAAAATTGGATACATCATAACAATTTTTTTTTATGCATAATAGTGATTATAAATCTGATATTTAGCTTAATTTTGCATAAAAAAGTGAGACGTTTTTATAAATTAATTCATAAAACAATAGATTAAATTTATTGAAATGAGTAAAACCGATAATTAAAGAATTTTGTTTCTATATAAATTTTTTGAAAATACAAAGCTAAAAAATGGATATTGATAAAAATACTAATTGTTTGGTATTGATTCATTCTCTAAAAGATAAAGTTCATTAATTAGCATAAATTCGCGTATTTGCATTTTGTAGTGTTTATTGATTTCTCCGTGGGCGCGTTCCTTTCTATATGCTGTAAAAATGTGAGTGAACAAGCGTCCTATAGCATTTGATACCTCTTCATTATCTACATTCCACTTGTACATTGATTTATGTTTATCAGAAATGAATGCAGTCTTGAGCAGATTTGAAGAAAATAAATCTGTCTTGGTTTTGTGTCTAAGTATGTCTTCAAGTCTGGCATATGCTGTCATAATTGCATTGTTAGGCTCTTCCTTAAATTTTAAAGCTAAATCAAAAATACGAGGGTCGATAAGGTGATAGCTAAGCTCAATTGGATAATGTCGATCATTGATTTGTTGATATTCTAATGTTTCATAGATTGTATAAATATATTCATGAATACGTAAAGGGCGAACAAATTTACTTTCTAATATGTGTTTTACATCCGACTCTAAAATTAATGCTTTATTAACTTTCTTCATTAGTTTTTCGGAAATATTAACTTCTTCAATGTCTATTTGATGTTTCAGGAGAAGTTGAAGCGAAGATGCTAGACCTTTTGGACCCTCACCCATATAACCGGATGTAAATCCTGATCGGACTACGTAAGTATTTCTTTCAGAAATAATTAAGAATGCATGATATTGTTTATTTGATAGAAGGATAGCTTTTTCTATATTTTGTTGTGTTTGAAGTATAAATCCTAAAGCTTCTAAACAATCTTGTGTATAGCAAGTACCTAAATATTGTATTTTTTCTGAACCTTGAGTAAATAGAGTACTGAGCATTTTTAAGTAAATGATTTTATAGAATAAAATTAATATACATTAAAAAAACCCGCACTAGGCGGGTTTTTTTGCTGAATTAAATCAATCAAGCATTTTCGCGTGCAATTGCGCGGTAACCAATATCCTTACGGTATTGAACACCATCAAAAGTCACTTTTTGGCAAAGTTCCAAAGCTTTGGCTTGTGCTTCACCGATGGTATTGCCGAGTGCAGTTACGCAAAGCACACGACCACCAGCAGTCACAATTTCACCTTTTTCATTGGCTTTTGTACCTGCATGGAATACTTTTGTATCTACCATTTCAGTGTTTAAGCCTGAAATTACATCACCATTGCTTGAAGTTTCCGGATAACCTTTAGATGCCAGTACGATACCGACAGTCTTACGTTCATCCCATTCAGCGTCCGCAGGTAAGCTACCTGCAATACCTGCTTCAACCAGATCCACTAAAGATGATTTTAAACGCATCATGATAGGCTGGGTTTCAGGATCACCAAAACGACAGTTGAATTCGATCACTTTAGGTTGACCTTGTTCATCAATCATTAAGCCTGCATACAAGAAACCTGTATAGACATGACCATCAGCTTTCATGCCATCAACGGTTGGACGCATGACTTCTTTCATGACTTTTTCAAAAACGTCAGCAGTCACAACAGGAGCAGGAGAGTAAGCACCCATACCACCAGTGTTTGGACCTTGGTCACCTTCAAAGATACGTTTGTGATCTTGCGATGTTGCCATTGGCAAGATGTTGTCGCCATCAATCATACAAATGAAAGATGCTTCTTCACCTGCAAGGAACTCTTCGATCACAACGCGAGAACCAGCATCACCAAATTTGTTGCCAGCCAGCATGTCATCAATGGCATCAAATGCTTCTTGATTGGTCATGGCAACGATTACGCCTTTACCCGCAGCAAGACCATCGGCCTTGATTACGATTGGCGCACCATTTTTCTCAACAAATGCTTTGGCTGCATCTACTTCAGTAAATACGTCATAGAAAGCAGTAGGAATGTTGTGACGTTTTAAGAAGTGCTTGGCGAATGCTTTAGAGCCTTCAAGCTGTGCAGCAAATTGAGTTGGACCCCAGATTTTAAGCTCAGCCGCGCGGCAAGCATCGACTACACCATTTACCAGTGGTGCTTCAGGACCAACGACAATTAGATCAACTGCATTGTTTTTAGCAAAGTCGATAATTGCAGCATTGTCTAAAATATTTAACGCAACATTTTCGCATTTATTTTCTGTTGCAGTACCTGCATTACCCGGTGCTACAAATACTTTTGCGACTTTGTCATCTTGCGCGATTTTCCATGCCAAAGCATGTTCACGACCGCCATTACCCAAAACTAAAATATTCATCGGTTCATACTCCATGAATCGAAAATGACATAAAGTCCTCAACCTAAAAATAGGAGAGGACTTTATGCAAGATTAGAAATCTATTTGTCTAAATGTAGATGACTTTGTCATTACATTAATATCCAATCACTTAGTGACGGAAGTGACGCATGCCAGTGAAGACCATTGCAATACCAGCTTCGTCAGCAGCAGCAATTGTTTCTTCATCACGCATAGAACCACCCGGTTGGATAATGCATTTAATACCTGCTTTAGCAGCATTATCAATACCATCACGGAATGGGAAGAATGCATCAGACGCCATGACAGCACCTTCAACCACTAAGCCAGCATGTTCAGCTTTGATCGCAGCAATACGAGCAGAGTTTACACGGCTCATTTGACCTGCGCCGACACCAATGGTTTGACGGTTTTTCGCATAAACAATCGCGTTAGATTTTACATATTTCGCAACTTTCCAGGCGAAGATCATGTCATCGATTTCTTGCTCAGTCGGTGCACGTTTAGTCACAACTTTAAGATCATCTTTGGTGATCATACCCAAGTCTTGATCTTGAACCAGTAAACCACCGTTTACACGTTTGTAGTCAAGCTGTGCTTTACGCTCATCAATTGCTGGCAATTCACCACATACAAGAACACGGACGTTTTTCTTCGCACCAGTGATTTCAAGTACGCCTTCAGCTACGCTTGGCGCAATGATCACTTCAACGAATTGACGGTCAACAATCGCTTGCGCAGTTGCAACGTCTAATTCACGGTTGAATGCAATGATGCCACCGAATGCAGATTCAGGGTCAGTTGCATAAGCAAGATCATAAGCAGCTTTAATACCGTCAAGCGATACTGCAACGCCACACGGGTTCGCATGTTTTACAATCACACAAGCAGGCTTCGCAAATGATTTCACACATTCAAGTGCTGCATCTGTATCTGCAATGTTGTTGTAAGAAAGTTCTTTACCTTGCAGCTGTTTCGAAGTTGAAACAGAAGCTTCTGTTGCATTAGCTTCTACATAGAAAGCAGCAGCTTGATGTGGGTTTTCACCGTAACGAAGGTCTTGGGCTTTATTCAATTGAGTATTGAAAGTACGTGCAAATTTGTCTGCTTGACCTTCTTCTTTACCTACGCGAGCGCCTAAGTAAGAAGCGATCATGCCGTCATATTGTGCAGTGTGTTCAAATGCTTTCACCGCTAAGTCGAAGCGAGTTGCATAAGACAATGCACCTTCAGCTTTAAGCTCGGCAACTACAGTCGCATAGTCAGCAGCATTTACAACAATACCTACAGATGCATGGTTTTTCGCAGCTGCACGAACCATAGTAGGACCACCGATGTCGATGTTTTCAATTGCATCAGCCAGTGAACAGTTTGGTTTTGCTACAGTTGCAGCAAATGGGTAAAGGTTCACCACAACCAGATCGATGGCATCGATGTTGTGTTCAGCCATTACAGCTTCGTCTAGACCACGACGAGCGAGGATACCACCATGGATTTTCGGGTGAAGTGTTTTTACACGTCCGTCCATCATCTCTGGGAAACCGGTGTGCTCTGAAACTTCAACTACAGCGATATTGTTGTCTTTTAAAAGTTTGTAAGTACCGCCAGTAGATAAAATTTCTACCCCAAGAGCAGCAAGGTCTTGTGCAAATTCGACAATGCCGGTTTTGTCAGAAACAGAGATTAAAGCACGTTTAATAGTCATGATGTCGTCACAGTTATCAAGAATTAAATCAAAAAGCTAAATAGCAGGCCAAAAAAAATGCCTGCGGAAACCGCAAGCATTTTATCACTTATTCACTCATTAAACCGTGAGCTTTTAACTTTTTGCGCAAAGTACCACGGTTAAGGCCTAGAATTTCAGCAGCGCGGGTTTGGTTGCCGCGAGTGTATTCTAAAACAACAGATAAAAGAGGTTTCTCCATTTCTGCCAGCACCATGTCATACACCTGAGAGGGTTGCTCGCCTTGCAATTGTGCAAAGTAATGGCGAACTGCGCGATCTACGTGAATACGAAGAGCGACATCAGATTGTGCAGTAAAAATAGGAGACTTGCTATTCATGCGAATTAATCCGAAAAATCAAATATCACTTGGGTAAAGAGATATATAAAAGTGGTCTATAGAAATTCAATGAACCCCGTTTTAGATCCTAAAACGGAAGTTCTAAAACTTGATCATTTAGCTTGCCACAACTCGACGTTTTTGATCGAAATTTAAGCGTAACAATAGATTAATATTTGTTACCACCCAAAATCAAAACAAAAAAATCTACTCAATACGCTATATTTAATAAAGCGCATTTCAGTTAGACAATTTTGTTGTAAAAATTTTCGAGGAGTTTGCAGCACTAAGCTTTCGTGGCGCGTATGATAGCATTGTCTAAGAAAAAGTGAGCAAGAAAACTACATTTTTTTTACATTTTTTTGTATTTTTTAATAGTTTTTTTCAATGTTACGGGCGAATTATTTCTAAACTATAAGTGTCAAAGCTTTTGCGTGGCATAGGAACGCTAAATTTGAATTTAAAAGGACTATTCTGGGGAATTCGTTGAATTCCTTGCAGACTCGTAATCAGATATTCAGAAGGCTTAAAGGAATAGGTCGAGATGGTTTCCCCATTTGCTTTCAGATCCACCCTGATCATTGGAAGAGCCAGGCTTTGAGTATGATAGTTAATTAGTTCTCCGCTAAACTGGGTTTCTTGTTTGGAAATTTGTTTAACCTTTAACTTGTTGGTAGAGAGTAGTCGATAATTTTCTTCCATAACCGAACATTTAAGTGCCTGACATGCTGTATTAAACAAAGCACTGAATACTGGGCTATTGTTTAAAATTTTCGGATTAAACCAGAAAAACTGAAAAACAAGCAAGCTGACTAAACATAAGTTGATTGTTCCCCATAAAACATAATGCCGCGCACCATATTTTTTCTCTTGTTCAGCTTTTTCTGACCAGTTTAGTGTGGGGTAGTTGCCAATCGGTTCTGTACTAAAATAATTCAAGTTATTGAGATAAGTTTTTAAATCGATATTCGAGTTTTCAACTTTATGATCGAAAATATCCAATAAATGTTTTACCGGTTTCTGTTCTGTAATGAACTGTTCTTTAATGAATGCATTGGATAAAGAAGTTTGTTTGGCTGGATCTAAAGAGGGAGTTGCTTGAGGGAGAGAAAAAGCCTCTTCTTTCTCTACGACCAGATGACTCAATGCATTAAAGTTGGTTGAGCATTTGGCACAACAAACCATGCCGCGAGCAACTGTAAGTTGAGCCACAGAGACTTTGTACTTGGTAAAACAGTTGGGGCAGCAGGTTTGTTTTTCGCTCATAGTCTATTCATGATTAGCAGGGGTATTTTTGCGTTTACCCGAAATTCGACACCAATGTTCGTCACGTTTTTCGACTTGCAGTATATCAAAAAATTCAGAATAAACACTAGAAACATCAGCAACTTGCTCTTCTAATATGCCGGCAAGTGCGAACTCCCCCTCAGATTTAACCAAAGTTGCGAATTCAGGCGCAAGCTCCATTAAGGGACCTGCCAGAATGTTGGCAACAAACACATCTGCTTTCTGATTTTTCAGCTCTTTATTGAACTCTTCAGGTAGTCCAACATACAGATTTTCAAGTACACCATTCAATTCTGCATTTTGTTTGGTTGCCAGTACAGCTTGTGGGTCAATATCGGTAGCATAGACTTTTTTTGCGCCCAGTAATAAAGCGGCAACCCCTAAAATGCCTGAACCACAACCATAATCGATGACAATTTTATCTTTGAGATCGACTTTGCCGAGCCATTGCAGGCAAAGGAAAGTTGAGGCATGGTTACCGGTACCAAAAGCCAGACCTGGGTCAAGCTTGATATTTACTGCATCGGCTTCAGGAGCTTCCATCCATTCAGGTACAATCCAGTATTTCTCGCCAATTTGAATAGGCTCATAGGTATCCATCCAGGTACGTTCCCATTCTTGGTCTTCAAGAAACTCGTAACGTAATGGTGCTTCAGGCATCTGTGCAGTAATAAAGGTAATGAGGGCATCTACATCAATTTCTTCATCATCTTCCTGCGCATAGATACCGGTTACAATGACTTTATTCCACAGAGGCGTTTCACCTGGAAGTGGTTCAAGCAAGTCCTGATTTTCAGCATCGTCTAAAGTTACGCTCACTGCACCCAATGAACTTAATAATGTTTCAGTAAAATCGACTTGAGCCTGCTCAACAGTAATATGAATTTGTAACCACTTCACGGAGATAACCTAAATTTGTGTTTTTAAAAATGCCATTGTAACGGAACTCAGGCTGAAACCACTATATATTGATGAAAACTATCTTGAAAAAGCAAAAGAAGCAGTTTGCACTCTTTATTTACAGAAGCGAAATCAGGGCGTTATAGCCGCTGGATGAGCTGCGAATTTATTTAATAACATGCCGAATAATGTGGCAAAAATATACATAAAAATAGTGTAAATTCCTGCGGGAATGGCAATGGTGGTATTTGATAACACGGAAAGTGCAATAGTAAGCGCCATGCCTGTGTTGTGAATTCCTACTTCAAATGTACATGCGCGTGCCTGTTTGTCGGAAATTCCAGATAAATGTGGAACTAGATAACCCACTAAAAAACTGATGAGGCAAAACAGCGCGATGGCAACCCCAATCTCGGAAAAGTATTCGGTGACATTGAATCGTTCTTTATAAAGGGCATACAAGAAAATCGAAAATAAAAAAATTACTGAACATAATCGCATGGGTTTGTTGAGTTGCAATGCAGTGTTGGGGGTAAGTGAACGAATCAACATACCCAAACAAACCGGAACAAAAATAATTAAAAAGACTTGGGTTATTTTTTCAATAGGCATGGCAACACTTTGCGACTCACCTAAAAAATAATGCATGGATAAATTGACAATAAACGGCAGGGTAAAGGTACAGATAATAGAATTAAGGGCTGTAAGGGTGAGGTTTAACGCCACATCTCCCTTGAAAATATAGCTAATCAAATTTGCTGTAGGGCCACCAGGAGAAGCGGCAAGCAACATTAAGCCAATCGCTAAAAGTGGAGAAGGCTTAAATAAAATACAGATAAAAAATGCCACGCCAACCAAAATGACTTGTTGCGAAAATAAAGCTAAAAAAATAGCTTTAGGGTGATGACGGATACGAAGAAAATCTTTAACTGTGAGTTCAAGCCCTAAACCAATCATCATAAAAGCAAGTATAAGAGGTAAAAAAAGGGTAAAGAGACCTGAATCCATTGAATATCCTTTATTGTTTTTATCCTTTGATATCCGTAGAGTTTAAACAAGATTTTTAAATAAGCAATATATGAAACGGGTAAAACCTAGGTATTTTACCCGTTAATAATTTTAATAAAATTAACATTTTATGGTGATTATTGTGGTTGCATCTCAGGTTTTGGCTGCATTTGAGGCTGGGTTTGCATTTCTGGTTGAGCATGCTGCATCTGCATTTGGGGTTGAGAAGAAGGACGAGGAGCCATAAAACCTAAAGTACATTTACCTTTAACTTCAGTCCCGTTGATGTTTACAGTTGTTGCACCGGTATCTCCGCTACATGCACTGGTTAACTCAGGTTCATCTCCTGCGATGGACGAATTTTTTACTGAAGGAAAGAATTGAGGTTCACAGGTACCATTCCAGATAATACCTCGATATGCAAAACTCACCTGTGCACCCTGACTTTTACCTTTACACACCTTTTGGTACCTTTGAGTATCATATACCTTTTCGACCTTATCATTTGCTGAAGCTGCAAATGGCGCAAAACATAAACCACAGAGTATGGATGAGAGGAAAATATTCTTATTCATCTTTTATACCTTTGTTCGTAATGTATCCAATCTATAGATTAAAAAGTAATCAAATTTAAACAATGCTAATCAAGTAAAAAAAATTGCTTAAATGTTTAATTTCTATAGCGAGTTTGAAAAGCAGGATTACATTGCAACATTAAAAGGTTAAAAATCTCTTCAATCTTCATCAAGAAATTTGACTCATTTTGTCAACTTATTTTGCTCAGTTTTGATATAATGCTCCGTCATCATTTTTAATCTCTCAAACCATTATGCATTATCCTAAAGTTTACGATGTCATTGTTATCGGTGGCGGTCACGCAGGTACCGAAGCAGCCCTTGCTGCAGCGCGTATGGGTCGACAGACTCTGCTCTTGACTCACAACATTGAGACTTTAGGGCAGATGAGCTGTAACCCGGCCATTGGTGGTATTGGTAAATCACATCTGGTTCGTGAAATTGATGCTTTGGGCGGTGCAATGGCATTGGCTGCCGATAAAGGTGGTATTCAGTTCCGTATCCTGAATTCACGTAAAGGTGCTGCAGTACGTGCAACACGTGCCCAGGCTGACCGTGTACGTTTTAAAGCTGCAATTCGTCATACTCTGGAAAATCAGGCGAATCTGGATATTTTCCAGCAAGCGGCAGATGACCTGATTGTTGAAGGCGATACCGTTAAAGGTGTTGTAACCCAAATGGGCATCCGCTTTGATGCGAAAACAGTAGTCTTGACGACCGGTACTTTCTTGGGTGGTGTGATTCACATCGGCTTAAACAATGCCTCTGGTGGTCGTGCCGGTGATCCTCCATCTATTGCATTGGCTGCACGCTTACGTGAATTAAACTTGCCTGTAGGTCGTTTAAAAACAGGTACGCCACCGCGTATTGATGCACGTTCAGTGGATTTTTCTGTCATGACTCCGCAACCGGGTGATTTCCCGTCTCCGACCATGTCATTTATGGGTGATGCATCAATGCATCCGGAACAGATCAACTGTTATATCACCCATACCAATGAAAAAACTCATGACATCATTCGTGGAGGCCTCGACCGTTCACCAATGTATACTGGTGTGATTGAAGGGGTAGGTCCACGTTACTGCCCATCGATTGAAGATAAAATTCACAAATTTGCCGATAAAGACTCGCATCAGGTATTCCTTGAGCCGGAAGGCCTGGATACGCACGAGCTTTATCCAAACGGTATTTCTACATCTCTTCCATTTGATGTTCAGTTTGAACTGGTGCGCTCAATTCGTGGTATGGAGAATGCACATATTCTTCGTCCAGGTTATGCTATTGAATATGACTATTTCAATCCGCAAGCCTTGAAATTCTCATTGGAAACTAAAGCCATCAATAACCTGTACTTTGCAGGTCAAATTAATGGTACAACTGGTTATGAAGAAGCAGGTGCGCAAGGTTTGTTGGCAGGTTTGAATGCGGCACGCCGTGCATGGGATCAGGAACAATGGACACCGAAACGTGATGAAGCGTACATGGGCGTATTGGTTGATGACTTGATTACACTCGGGACCAAAGAACCGTACCGCATGTTTACCTCACGTGCGGAATATCGTTTGATGCTGCGTGAAGACAATGCGGATCAGCGTTTAACTGCCATTGGCCGTGAAATGGGTCTGGTGGATGATGAGCGTTGGGAATCTTACTGTGAAAAAATGGAAGCGGTAGAAACAGAAAAAGGCCGTTTGCAACACCTTTGGGCTGCGCCAAACAACCCGATGGGTAAAAAATTCGTGGAAATGACTGGTGCAGACTTGTCTAAAGAATGTTCTGCTATTGATTTGTTGAAACGTCCTAACATCAGCTTTGCTCAAATTGCGGAACTGACAGGTTCAGAAGTTTCTGCATTTGTCGGTGAGCAAATTGAAATTGCGGTGAAGTACGAAGGTTATATCAACCGTCAGCAAGAAGATGTGGCGCAAATGAAGCGTCTGGAAGAAACTCGTATTCCAGCAGACTTTGATTATGATGTGGTTTCTGGTCTTTCTCGGGAAATTACACTTAAATTAAAAGATGTGCGTCCTGAAACATTGGCTCAAGCAAGCCGTATTCCAGGCGTAACACCAGCAGCAGTTCAACTGGTGATGATTACCATTCGTAAGAACAATCAAGCGAAAAAACTGCTTAATACAATGTGAGTCAAGTTAATAAAAGCCCGCTAAATGCGGGCTTTTTTATCATTTAATTTTAAACTATTACTTTTGACTATGGTTTGATCATAAATAACTACCAAAATTATAAGTATTTGAAAATATGAAATAATAAATAAAATTAAGATCTATTATGTCTATTTTTTTAATCTTTTATGTCTAATTTGAATGATTTTCTTTGAGGTAGCGCACATTAAACCCGACCATTGTAGTGGTATTTATTTCAACAGATTGATCTGAAAATAGTGAAGCAAATTGCTGTGGGCTAATTTGCTTAATATGGACGGAGTTCAATCATGGCACAAATACAAACAGGTAAAATGCAGAAATTCTTAACAGTATTTTTGTGTTTTTGGGTCGCATTTTTTGAAGGTTTTGATCTTCAGGCTCCCGGTATTGCCGCAAAAGGAATTGCTGAAACATTTGCTCTAGACCAGGTGCAAATGGGCTATGTATTTAGTTTGGGTGTTTTTGGTATGTTGTTTGGTGCGTTCTTTGGTGGACGTGTTGCCGACTTTTTGGGTCAGAAGAAAGTTTTAATGCTTTCAATTGCAATTTTCGGCCTATTTATGTCGCTTACTGCGATCGCGCCGAGTATGGAAATTTTATATGCAGCGCGCTTTTTTACCGGCTTAGGCTTGGGTGCTGCGATGCCAACCATGATTTCTGTGGTGGGTGATGAGGCGACTGAAGCCAATCGCGGCAAGCTGAACAGCTTGATGTATTGCGGATTACCGGTAGGCGCAATTTTTGTTGCAGGCTTGGCTATCTTATTTAAAGATATTTCTTGGCATACTCTATTTTTGATTGGTGGCTTAACCCCTTTAGTTCTGCTGCCATTCATGGCGATTATTCTTAAAGACAAGCCTAAGAAAGTCGCTGTTGAGCAAGCTGCAGATGAAGCTGTTCCGGGTATGGTTGAGGTGCTATTTAAAAACCAGCAATATAAATATACCATGCCGCTTTGGGTGGGCTTTTTCTTTACCCTGATGATCAATTATATTTTGATTAGCTGGTTACCTAATTTGCTTATGGAACAAGGTTTGGAAAAACCACAGGCTTTTATGGTGATGCTGGTATTCCAGGTAGGTGCTGTAATTGGTACTCTGGCTTTGGGTTATTTGCTGGACCGTTTAAAACTGTGGCAAATGGCGGTGATTATCTATAGTGGTTTATTTATTGCCCTTGTACTGTTATTTACCTCTAGCTCTATTCCAGTACTTGTTTTGGCAGGCTTTATGGGCGGGATTTTCTCGACAGGCGGACAATCGATTCTGTATGGCATTTCACCGATTTTCTATTCGGGTACAGGTAAAGTCACAGGCGTGGGCAGTGCGATTTCTTTGGGTCGATTAGGTGCAATGACTGGGCCGTTACTCACAGGAAAAATTTTAGCGATCGGCTTGGGAACAACAGGGATTTTAATGGCCAGTTTACCTGCTGTGGCTATCTCGGCAGTAGCGGTGACTGCACTCTCACATTATAAAGCAGCACATAAATAAAAGCATAAGGCTATGAAAAAAGGGGGAATCTTGAGGATTCCCTTTTTTTATTAAGTATTTTAAGCATTCACTTTACTTGAGTTTGTTAATATAGCCGGATAGAAAACTGAATTTAAAATGTTATGAGCTATCAACTGATCGAACTCGATATTCAAGCCACAGATAATATCCAATGTCCACACTGTCAGCAGCACGTGATCAATTGGGCTGAAGAACAATATATACAACCCTGTGAACATGTCTTGTTTATCGCTATGGATATTGGCTTTGAATATATCACGGATGAATTCGAACACACCATGCTGCGCTCTGTAGATGATCTGCATGCCCATGATGACCAGGTGAATATGTGGGCCGAAATTATCCAAGCTACGTATCCCGATTATCTGATTTTTAAATCTGATCTGGGGGCTGAAGGCTATTTTCGTTATGTGGGTTTTACTGCGTAAGTATTTACTAGGTGAAAATACAATAATAAAAAAGCGCCTTTAGGCGCTTTTTTATGGATAGAAAAGTTTAGCTTTCGATTTCTTCTTCTACATCATCATCGGCAGTATCCATACCCAGCTCTTTCAATTTTCGGGTCAGGGTATTGCGTCCCCAGCCCAGTAATTCAGCTGCATGACGTTTACGCCCGCGGGTTTGCTGCAAAGCGGCAGTAATTAGCGTGCGTTCAAACATTGGTGTGGCAATGTCCAGAATCTTCATTTCACCATTTTTCAGTTTCTGGATGGCCCATTGACCCAATAACTCATCCCAATGATGTAGGGAAATACGGTCAAAGGTGTTGTGTGGTTGTGTATCTTCGGCTGAGCGCTGAATTGGAATCTGTTTCAGTTCTGAAGGCAGGTCTTCAGGATAAACTTCACGTCCGGTAATCATGACAGTCAGCCAGCGACAGGTATTTTCTAACTGACGCACGTTGCCTTGCCAGGGTAGCTGTTGCATATATTCCTGGGTTTCAGGGCGCAAGATTTTAGGATTGACACCCAATTCTTTACCCGCGCGAGCCAAGAAGTGCTGCGCCAGCATAGGAATGTCTTCGCGACGATGGGCCAGTTTTGGAATATGAATACGGATCACATTTAGACGGTGATACAAGTCTTCACGGAAGCGTCCGTCATGCACCAGTTTTTCCAGATCCTGATGGGTTGCTGCAACAATACGTACATCGACCTTAACCGGGATATGTCCACCGACACGATAGAACTCGCCATCTGCCAGAACACGCAGTAAACGGGTTTGGGTTTCAAATGGCATGTCACCAATTTCATCTAGAAATAGGGTGCCACCATTGGCTTGCTCGAAACGGCCTTGGCGCTGTGAGTTGGCACCAGTAAAAGCACCTTTTTCATGACCGAAAAGTTCGGTTTCAATCAGGTCTTTAGGAATGGCTGCCATATTTAAAGCAATAAAAGGTTTGCTGCTGCGTGGAGAATGGCGGTGTAACGCATGCGCGACCAGCTCTTTACCAGTTCCCGATTCACCATTGATCAATACGGTAATGTGTGACTGGG
The DNA here is from genome assembly GCF_013420295.1 of Acinetobacter sp. YH01018. Classification (NCBI taxonomy): domain Bacteria; kingdom Pseudomonadati; phylum Pseudomonadota; class Gammaproteobacteria; order Moraxellales; family Moraxellaceae; genus Acinetobacter; species Acinetobacter sp. YH01018. The sequence goes on along the minus strand of NZ_VOYL01000010.1, from coordinate 24,551 downwards.
ATAAACGGCCAATCGCGCGAAACACTTCCTGCATGGCAGGAGATTCACCAATAATTTCAGTCGATTGAATGGCCGGGGTGACTTTGGCAGATTCCTGCTGCTGTAATTTGGCAATATGCAGGATGGCACGGTTGACCAGTGCCAGCGCTTCATCAATATCAAAGGGTTTTGGCAGATATTCAAAAGCACCGGTTTGATAGCTGGATACGGCAGATTCCAGATCTGAATGCGCGGTCATGATAATAACCGGTAAATCAGGATGGGTGCCTTTGACTTTGCCCAGGAAAGTCAGACCATCGATGCCAGGCATACGAATGTCAGTTAAAATAACATCAGGTGCATCTATGCTGAGCTGATCCAGTGCAGACTGTGCCTCTTCAAAACTGGTCACGTCAAAGCCTTCTTCTTTGAAGGTTTTTTCCAAAACCCAGCGCATGGCACGATCATCATCAATGACCCATATTTTATTTCGCGACATGGTTAGACTCCCAAGGTAAATATAAGCTAAATACTGTTTTTCCTGGAACAGATTGGCATTCAATCATTCCGTTATGTTGGTGCATAATATTCTGTGCAATGCTCAGGCCCAGTCCGGTGCCTTTAGCACGTCCTGTGACCAGTGGATAAAATACCGATTCTAAAATTTCTTCTGGAACGCCTGGACCGTTGTCTTCAATATCAATACGGACTGCAGAACGTTTTAATACCCCATTAATGGTGACCAGGCGCTGAATCCGGGTTCTTAAAATCAATTCCGGTTGATGATCAACAAAGAATTCTCTGTTTTCCATCATGGCCTGTACGGCATTGACACTGATATTGAGCATGACCTGAATCAGCTGGTCGCGATCTGCCATGACTTCGGGCAAAGACAGATCGTAATCACGGGTAATCTTGATTTTCTTTTTGGTTTGGTTGGTAATCAGTGAACGTACACGTTCCAGAGGCTCATGCACATTGACCAGTTCGTAACTTGGTAGTTGGCGGGAGCCGAGCATTGTGTCGGCCAGATTGCGCAAACGGTCTACTTCACTAATGATAATATCGGTAAATTCTTTGTATTGCGGGTCATTCAGGCTGCGCGCCAGTAATTGGGTAGCGCCACGAATTCCGCCTAAGGGGTTTTTGATTTCATGGGCGACACCACGAATCAGTTGTCTCGCCACTTGGTGTTGTTGAATCAGGTTTTCTTCTTTGGATATTTTCAGCATCCGGTCAATTTGATTCAGCTCAATCAAGAGGAGCGGATGATAGGGTTTCTGCGAATTAATCAGAGATACAGTGTAATCGACATGAATATCTTTAAAATTGACACTAATGGTCGCTTCGCGACGGGTATAGGGCTGTCCGGTTGTAAAAGTATTGAGTAAGGCTTCTTCAGTATTGAACTCATCATCCGGCATATGCAGCAAATTTAACACCGGCTGTCCCGCCGCCCGTAGTAAACTGATGTCGAACAAGGATTCGCAAGAAGAATTTAAATAAAAAATATTCAGGTTACTGTCGACCAATAAAACTGCAGTGGTTAAATTATCCACTAAAAGGCGATAGTCGATAGCGACGGGTTGATCCATTTGCGAAAGCATCCTGTATTAAAATAGCGCAATGGCATCTGCACTTCTTTTCATTTCTCCCTGTTATGGGACATTCAACGAGTTAAACGTGGTCGAAATAAAGCAAAATGCACGCCAACTTTGAGCATGGAGGTAAATATAAATTCTGCCGCTATAAAACTGTGCTTTTTTGTTTTTGATAACAGAATTCCAATTTCATAGTAATAGAAATATAATTATTAGTGAACCAAAATGGTGCGTTTGAATTATTTGCTAAAAATATAGCCGTATTTTGGTGCGTAATACAAAGAGTCGGGATTCCACCTGTTTTTATGATTGGAAAAGACATACAATACGCGCATTATAGTGGAGCGCAGATTCATGAAATCCCCCAAAGTCGGTTTTGTTTCTTTAGGTTGTCCTAAGGCATTGGTAGATTCCGAACGAATTTTAACTCAGTTGAAGACTGAAGGTTATGATGTAGCATCGGATTACGATGGTGCTGATTTAGTAGTTGTTAATACCTGTGGTTTTATTGAATCTGCAGTACAAGAATCTTTAGATGCAATTGGCGAAGCCATGAGTGCAAATGGTCGTGTGATTGTGACTGGCTGCTTGGGTAAAGATGAAGAAAAAATTCGCCAGATGCACCCCAATGTCCTTAAAGTGACGGGTGCTGCAGCATATCAAGAAGTGATGGAAGCCGTACACCAGTACGTGCCTGAACCACCAAAACATAATCCGTTTATTGACCTTGTTCCGGAGCAGGGTATTCGTTTAACCCCTAAACATTATGCCTATCTAAAAATATCAGAAGGCTGTAACCATCGTTGTACCTTCTGCATTATTCCAAGCATGCGCGGTGACCTGGTATCACGTCCGGTCGGTTCTGTACTTGAAGAAGCAGCAGCGCTCAAGCGTGCAGGTGTGAAAGAAGTCCTGGTGATTTCTCAGGATACTTCCGCTTATGGTGTAGATACCAAATACAAGCTGGATTTCTGGAACGGCCAGCCGGTAAAAACCAAGTTTTACGATATGTGTGAAGCATTGGGTCAGTTAGGTATCTGGGTGCGTCTGCACTATGTCTATCCATATCCGCATGTGGATGCAGTCATTGATTTGATGGCACAAGGTAAAATCCTACCTTATCTGGATATTCCATTCCAGCATGCCAGCCCTAAAATTCTGAAACTGATGAAACGTCCAGCGCACAGTGAAAATACATTAGAGCGTTTAAAATTGTGGCGTGAAAAATGTCCGGATCTTGTGATTCGTTCAACTTTTGTGGTGGGTTTCCCTGGCGAAACAGAAGAAGACTTCCAAATGCTATTGGAATGGCTCAAAGAAGCTCAGCTTGATCGCGTAGGTTGCTTTACTTACTCACCCGTTGAAGGTGCAACTGCCAACGATTTGCCAGGCCATGTACCGGAAGAAATCAAGCAAGACCGTTATGAACGTTTCATGCAAGTGCAGCAGGAAATTTCTGCAGCCAAACTGCAAAAACGTATTGGCCAAACCATGACTGTGCTGGTCGATGATCTGGAAGATGAATTCCCGGTTGCGGTTGCGCGTTCTTATGCCGATGCGCCTGAAATTGATGGTAATGTCTTTGTAGAAGATATTGATAAAAGTCAGATTAAAGCGGGTGATTTGCTGGAAGTGGAAATTACTGATGCCGATGAATATGACTTATATGCAAAGTTGATTCGCATTAAATCAGCTTGATCTGTCATAAAAATAGACGAATAAAATTTTAGATATTGGAAGATTTGGAGATTTCCTGATGTTGGACTCAAAAAAGCCCCGTTATGCACGTATTTTATTGAAACTTTCTGGTGAAGCACTTGCCGGAAACAAAGATATGGGTATTGACGCCACTGTGCTTGATCAAATGTCCCTGGCGATTGCGCACTTGGTCGGTTTAGGCGTACAAGTGGGTATCGTAGTGGGCGGTGGTAACCTGTACCGCGGTAGCCAATTGCAAAAAGATGGTCTGGTTGGCCGTGTCACTGGTGACCAGATGGGTATGTTGGCTACGGTAATGAATGGTCTGGCATTACGCGATGCTTTAGTGCGCCGTAACATTAAAACCCGCTTAATGTCAGCACTTCCAATTGGTGCTGTGGTTGAATCTTATTCAAGTCGTGATGCGATTCGTCATTTAACTCAAGGCGAAGTCTGTGTATTTGTTGCCGGTACAGGTAATCCGTTCTTTACTACCGATACAGCAGCCTGCTTACGTGGTATCGAAATTGAAGCCAACCTGATCCTAAAAGCAACTAAAGTGGATGGTGTTTATAATAAAGACCCAAGCAAATACGATGATGCTGTGAAATACGAAGCACTGACTTTCGATCAGGTACTTGATGAAAAATTAGGTGTGATGGATTTAACCGCGATTTGCCTATGTCGTGACCATAACGTGCCACTTCAAGTATTCGATATGAACAAAGCTGGTTCATTGCTTTCAGTGGTGATGGGTGAAAAAGAGGGTACTCACGTTACGAATTAATGTACGTGAGCCTGAAAGCTCTTTATACTACACGCTATTTAGTTATTACATCTCTTAGAATTAAGTAAGGAAGATCACATGATTAACGATCTTAAAAAAGACGCTGAAGACCGTATGAACAAGACGCTTGAGTCTTTGGAGCATGGTTTTTCCAAGGTTCGTACAGGACGCGCGCATCCATCCATCCTGAACGGTGTTATGGTTCCTTACTATGGCTCGGATGTGCCATTAAACCAGGTGGCGAACGTGGGGGTTGAAGACTCGCGTACATTGCTTGTTCAGCCATTTGAACGTTCAATGGTCTCTGCAATTGATAAAGCGATCCGTGAATCAGACTTGGGCTTGAACCCAATTACGGCTGACGCGATTCGTGTACCGATGGCGGCACTGACTGAAGAAACACGTCGTGACATGCAGAAAGTTGCACGTAATGAGGCTGAAAATGCCAAAGTTGCCATTCGTAACATTCGTCGTGATGTGTTGGGTGACATCAAGGCATTATTGAAAGAAAAAGAAATTTCTGAAGATGATGAGCGTCGTGCAGGTGATGACATTCAGAAAATCACTGATAAATTTGTTGCTGAAGTTGAAAAACGTCTGGCTGCTAAAGAAGCTGAATTGATGAAGGTCTAAGATTGAATGACCGTATCAGAAGATAATATGCTTCTTCCAAAACATGTTGCCATCATCATGGATGGCAACAATCGTTTTGCAAAAAAAAAGCAAATGCAAAAAGGGGCTGGACATCGTGAAGGGAAAAATGTCCTGGATCCGATTGTTGAACATTGTAGAAAAAATCATATTCAAGCGCTAACCGTTTTTGCATTTTCCAGTGAAAACTGGAATCGCCCTCAGTTTGAGGTTGATTTGCTCATGCTACTGTTGGAAGAAACTATTCATGAGCAATTGCCACGGATGGAAAAATTCAATATTGCCTTACGTTTTATTGGTGACCGTTCACGTTTGTCCGACCGTTTGCGCGAGTTAATGTTGCAAGCCGAACAAAGGACTGCTAAGTTCGACAGCATGACTTTAACCATTGCTATCAGTTATGGTGGTATGTGGGATATGGCTCAGGCTGCAAAACAGATTGCAGCAGATGTGCTGGCGAAAAAAGTTGCGGTTGAAGATATTGACGTGGAGCTTTTTGGGCAACATGTCTGCATGGCCGATTTGCCTGCTGTAGATTTACTCATTCGTACAGGGGGTGATTATCGTTTGTCAAATTTTTTACTTTGGCAAGCTGCGTATGCTGAGCTATATTTTACCCCAACCTTGTGGCCTGAATTTACTGTAGAAGAATTAGATGATGCATTCGCGGTCTTTGCTGGACGTGAACGTCGTTTTGGTAAAACTTCAGAGCAAATCCAACAAGAGAAACTTGAGAATTAATAAATGTTAGAGCGGATTATAACCGCATTGGTATTGGTAGCAGTTGTACTGAGTTGTATGTTTGCTACACAGTCTCAGTATCCAATGTTTATGCTGATGATTGTTGCAGCAGGGGTTGCAGGGTATGAGTGGTTTAAGCTTATGCCAAGAAAGAATAAAAATCTTATTAAGCCCTTAGCTTGGGTTTATGGATTTGCTACTGCCGCTTTAGCAACTTTAGCATTATATTTTAATGATATTGCTCTGCTACTTTGGGCAGCTTCCATTATTTGCTGGATCTGCAGTATTTTTTGGGTTAAATCGTATCCAAACTATGATGGATGGTACAATTCCAGCTTAAAGATTATCGGATTTATTTTAGTTTCTGCTGCAGTCACCGCAATTTTCTCTGTATGGCATAGCTCGCCATGGTGGCTCATGTACCTGTTTTTACTGGTATGGGGTGCAGATAGCGGTGCTTATTTTGTTGGGCGTAAACTGGGCAAGAAAAAACTTGCTCCAGATGTTAGTCCAAATAAATCAGTAGAGGGTTTATATGGTGGTATTTTTACTGCCATGCTGATTGTGGTAGCGGTAGAAATCCTTTATTTGGATTTAACTCTGGCACAGCATATCTTGTTTTTAATTTTATCTGTGATTACCGTATTTAGTTCGGTTCTGGGCGACCTGTTTGAATCCATGATTAAACGTCGTGCTGGAATTAAAGACTCGGGTCGTATTCTGCCAGGACATGGTGGGGTGCTTGACCGTATTGATTCATTGCTTGCTGCTGCTCCAATTTTTGCTGCAGGCATGTATGTTTTGAAACTTATTGGTGTAGATTTATAGATGTCACAATCTGTTTGTATATTAGGTGTAACGGGTTCAATTGGTCAAAGTACCTTAAAAATTCTGCAACAGCATCCTGAAAAGTATTCTGTTTTTGCAGTCACGGCGCATAGCAGAATTTTAGAACTCGTTGCAATATGCAAACAATATCGGCCAAAAGTCGTGGTCGTTCCTTCTAGTCGTGTTAAAGAATTACAGCAATATTTTCATGATCATTCTTTAACAGATATTGAAATTCTGACTGATGAAGCGGGTTTGATTGCTGTTGCTGAACATGCAGATGTCGATGTGGTTATGGCAGCTATTGTAGGTGCTGCGGGCTTATTGCCGACCTTGGCTGCAGTTAAAGCCGGTAAGCGTGTCTTGCTGGCCAACAAAGAAGCACTGGTGATGTCGGGTGATCTTATGATGCAGGCAGCACGTGATTATCAGGCTGAATTGCTTCCAGTCGATTCTGAGCATAATGCGATTTTTCAATGTTTGCCTGCCGGTTATTTTCAGGTAGAGCGCAATGGGCAACCTAAACAGGGGGTGTCGCGCATTCTGCTCACCGCATCGGGTGGTCCATTTTTAAACCATAGTCGGGAGCAACTGCTAAATGTGACTCCTGCACAGGCATGCAAGCATCCTAACTGGTCTATGGGTCAGAAAATTTCAGTTGATTCGGCAACTTTAATGAATAAAGGACTGGAGCTGATCGAAGCCTGCCATCTCTTTGCAATTTCAGAACAGTTTGTAACAGTGGTGGTACATCCACAGAGTATCATTCATTCTATGGTTCAATATGTGGATGGGTCGACTTTGGCACAAATGGGCAATCCTGATATGTGTACGCCAATCGCGCATGCACTTGCATGGCCAGAGCGTATTCAAACCCATGTGCCTGCACTCGACCTTTTTGTCAATCAGCAACTCGATTTTCAGGAACCTGATACACTGCGTTTTCCGGCATTAAAGCTTGCACGTCAAGCCATGCAGAGCGGTGGTTTAGCTCCTGCAATTCTAAATGCTGCCAATGAGATTGCTGTTGCTGCCTTTTTGAAAAGTGCCATTGGCTTTACAGAAATTCCTCAGGTAGTCGAACAGACTTTAAATCAGGTTGAAGGGGGCGCTGCAGAGTCGATTGAGCGTATTTTACAAGTCGATCGAATGGCTCGATCTGCTGCCCAGCAAATTGTCATCAATAAAGGAAGCTAAAAAATGAGTGCCTTGTTTATGATTGTGGCAGCAATTTTACTTCTTGGACCGCTCATTGCGATTCATGAGTTTGGACATTATATTGTTGCGCGTAAACTGGGTGTTAAAGTTTTAGTTTATTCGATTGGCTTTGGGCCGACCTTAGTCAAGTGGACCTCTAAAAAATCGGGCATTCAATATCAGCTTTCAGCATTACCGTTAGGTGGCTATGTCAAAATGCTGGATGAACGGGAAGGCAGCGTTGCTGAAGAGGATTTACCTAAGGCATTCAACCGTCAGCATCCCTGGAAACGGATCGCAATTGTTGCTGCCGGGCCGTTAATCAATCTGGTTTTTGCCGTCTTATTGTTCTGGGTTTTGTTTATTCCATCGCAAGAACAATTGAACACCCGTGTGGGTAAAGTGTTGCCAAATACCCCGGCAGCTACAGCTCAAATGCAGGTTGGTGACAAAATTACAACAGTCGATGGAACGCAAGTCACAACTTGGGAAAAGTTAAATTTTGCTTTGGTGGATCGTGTTGGTGAAACCGGTTCTATTGAAATTCAGGCAGACCGTCACGGTCAGTTACAAACCTTTTACTTGCCTATCCAGAACTTCTTAAAAAATCAAGACCAGTCTGCATTGGACAGTTTGGGCTTTATGCCATACCGTCCATATATTGCTCCCGTGGTCAGCAAGCTGAGTGAAGGTGGTGCAGCTATTCGTCAGGGGATGAAAGAAGGCGACAAAATTGTGGCCATTGATGGTGTGAAAATGAATGACTGGTTCGATGTTGTTCAAGTTGTTCAGGCTTCTCCAGAAAAATTATTAAAAATAGATGTATTACGTCAAAATCAACTGCTACATTTACAGGTGATGCCACAAGCCAAGCGTGACAGCATGGGTAATGTTTCAGGTATGCTTGGTGTACAAAGTACCCCTGGAAAAATAACCATTCCCGAAGAATATAAGCAAACCATTCAATATAGTCCGACTGAAGCACTGGTGATGGCTATTGATAAAACGGGCCAAATTTCAGGTATGATTTTGAACTCGATGGTTAAGATGGTTCGTGGTTTAATTGGGCTGGATAATTTATCTGGACCGATCACCATTGCCAAGGTAGCAGGGCAAAGTGCGGAAATGGGTTGGCAAACCTTTATCTCATTTATGGCCTTAATGAGCGTGAGTTTAGGTATTTTAAATTTATTGCCTATACCAATGCTTGATGGTGGACACTTGGTTTACTATGTTATTGAGCTAATTCGTGGTAAACCTGTTTCTGAACAAATACAATTGTTTGGTTTAAAAATTGGTATGGTACTGCTCGGTAGCATGATGCTCCTTGCACTATTCAATGACTTCATGCGTTTATAACAACGTAAATATGTAATAAATTAACATCGGAAAAGACTGGCATGCAGCACACACATTTATTTATGCCTTTGGCACTCGTTAGTGCAATGGCAGCAGTACAACAAGTATATGCAGCAGATGAATTCATTGTTCGCGATATCAAAATTGATGGACTTGTTCGCTTAACGCCAGAAAATGTTTATGGAGTGTTGCCTGTCAATGCTGGCGATCGGGTTAATGATGCGACCATTGCAAATGCGATTCGTGCCTTGTATGCCACTGGCCTGTTTGATGATATCAAGGCATCTCAACAAGCAGATACGCTTGTTTTTAGCGTGGTAGAACGCCCGGTTATTTCCAAGGTTGAGTTCAAGGGGAATAAACTTATTCCTAAAGAAGCCCTGGAAGAAGGGCTGAAAAAAATGGGGATTGCAGAAGGCGAGGTTTTGAAAAAATCTGCTTTGCAAACCATTGAAACTGAACTTGAACAGCAGTATATGCAGCAAGGTCGTTATGATGCCGATGTTAAGGTAATCACGACTGCCAAACCGAATAACCGTGTTGATTTAACCGTTGACTTTGTTGAAGGTAAGGCAGCTAAAGTTGTTGATATCAATATTATTGGCAATACCGTTTTTAAAGAAAGCGATATCAAGCAGGCTTTTGCTGTTAAAGAAAGTACATGGAGTTCGATTGTTACCAGTAACGATCGCTATGCACGTGAAAAGATGGCTGCCAGCCTTGAAGCTTTACGTGCTTTATATTTAAACAAGGGTTATATCAATTTCAATATCACCAACTCAAGTTTGAACTTGAGTGAAGATAAAAAAAATATCTTTGTCGAAGTTGCGGTAGAAGAAGGCGAACAATTTAAATTTGGTCAAAGCAAGTTTTTGGGTGATGCACTTTATAAACCTGAAGAATTAAAAGCACTGCAAATTTATAAAGATGGCGACATTTATTCTCAAGAAAAAGTCAATGCGGTCAAGCAGCTTTTACTGCGTAAGTATGGTAATGCCGGTTATTACTATGCGGAAGTGAATATTGTTCCTGAAATCAATAAAGAAACCAAACAGGTTGATTTGAATTATTATATTAATCCGGGTCAGCAAGTCACTGTGCGTCGTATCAACTTTACTGGTAATAGCAAAACAGCCGATGAGGTATTACGTCGTGAAATGCGCCAGATGGAAGGTGCATTAGCCAGCAATGAAAAAATTGATTTATCTAAAGTTCGTCTAGAACGTACAGGTTTCTTTAAAACAGTTGAGATTAAACCGACACGTATTCCAAATGTACCTGACCAGGTTGATTTGAACGTCAATGTTGAAGAGCAGCATTCAGGTACCAGTACACTGGCAGTCGGTTTCTCGCAAAGTGGTGGTGTAACCTTCCAGGCGGGCTTAAGTCAAACCAACTTCTTGGGTACAGGTAATGCGGTATCAATTGACTTGTCGCGTTCAGAAACACAAGATTATTATAATTTAAGCGTGACTGATCCATACTTCACCATTGATGGTGTACGTCGCGGTTATAACATGTATTACCGTAAAACCAAGTTGGATAATAACTATAACGTCAATAACTATGTAACCGACAGCTTTGGTGGTGGTATCAACTTCGGTTATCCAATTGATGAGAATCAGAGTATCAGTGCAGGTCTAAATATTGACCAGACTGATGTTACTACTGGTTCTTATGTTTCAACTTATGTTGCTGATTATTTGGAAAAAAATGGTGATGGACAAACACAAGGTGGTGAGTATTGCCCACAGTCGTTGGTTCCAATTACAGATGCTAATGGCAATATCACAGGTTATCAGCTTTGTCCTAATCCAATTTCATATGGTAAAGAATTTAAAGGTGGTTTCTTAACTTATAACTTAAACTTGGGTTGGTCTTATAATACCTTAAACCGTCCTGTCTTCCCAACATCAGGTATGTCGCATCGTGTGAATGGTGAAATTGCATTACCAGGCAGTGATGTGGAATATCAAAAAATCACCTATGATGCCCAAGCCTTCCAGCCTTTAGGTAAGGGCTTTGTACTGCGTGGTTATGGTAAGTTGGGTTATGGTAATGACTTGCCATTCTATAAAAACTTCTATGCCGGTGGCTTTGGTTCAGTGCGTGGTTATGATAACAGTACGCTAGGTCCTAAATATCCAGGGGTTTATTTTTCTGATACGAGCCAAACAGATCCTTCTCCCGAAGAAGTCGGTGGTAATGCTTTAGTACAATTTGGTACCGAACTGGCTTTACCATTACCGTTTAAAGGTGATTGGACACGCCAAGTTCGTCCGGTACTGTTTGCTGAAGGTGCCCAAGTTTTTGATACGCAATGTAATGTTTCTAATGATAATATTTTTGTCAAAGGCTCATTGGTAAGTGCGAAACAATATTGCGAAGATAACTTTGGCTTTGATGCAGGTAATATGCGTTATAGCGTAGGTGCAGGGTTTACCTGGATTACCATGATTGGTCCACTATCTCTTAGCTATGCTTATCCGTTAAATGAAAAAGACGGTGATAATACTAAAAATATCCAATTTGAAATTGGTCGTACTTTCTAAGTGCGACCCTCAATGGGTTTAAAGAGGATATGTGTATGAAGAAAATATTAATGAGCCTTGTTTTTGCTGGTTTGGCGAGTACGTCGATAGTACATGCCGCTGGTTATGGGGTTGTTGATCTGGAAAAAGTGGTAGAAAATAGCACTTATTTAAAACAGCAGAATGTTTCTTTACAGCAAAAAGTCAAGCCGCAAACCACTAAACTGGAACAGTTAGCTAAAGAACTCGAAGCTCTACAGCAACGTGCTCAGCAAACGCCTAATTTATCTGATGCTGAAAAGCAAAAAATGTCTGTGCAATTTCAGACTCAGCTAAAAGAATTTAATACGCTGCAGCAAAGTGTACAGTCAACCGTTCAGTCTACGATTCAGATGATGAATAAGACTTTAGGGGCTCGAGTTAAGCAAGTTGCAGAACAATTGCGTAAAGAAAATAACTTGGATGTTGTTTTGAATAAAAATTCAGCACTTGCTTATGACCCTAAATATGATTTAACTGATAAAATGATTCAAAAGGTTAACGTTATTAAGTAATCAATGAATCCTAGACAATTTCGCTTAGAAGATCTTGCCCGTCTGGTACAGGGCGAGCACGTAGGTCAATCTGATTTAATATTAGAAGGATTGGCCAGCTTGGATGCAGCTCAAGCGAAACATATTGCATTTGTAAATGCTGATAAATATCTGGATCAGGCACGCGCTTCAAAAGCGGGTGCATTGATCGTTACTTCCTCTCTAAAAAATCAGTTAGATACGCACAATAATTTTATTGTAGTCGATAATCCTTATCTGGCTTTTGCCATTCTGACGCATGTATTTGAAAAAAAAAATCGGCATCAGGGGATAGAAAGTACAGCTCAAATTGACCCTTCTGCCATAATTGCCGATAGTGCCTATATTGGACATTATGTTGTTATTGGTGAGCATTGTGTGGTGGGTGATGACACCGTCATTCAGTCACACGTTAAAATTGATGATGATGTCGAAATTGGTCAGCAATGCTTTATCGATTCACATGTCACATTAACTGGTGACACAAAAATTGGGGATCGTGTCCGTATTCATGCCAATACCGTGATTGGGGGAGAAGGCTTTGGTTTTGCTCCTTACCAAGGTAAATGGCATCGTATTGCGCAATTAGGTTCAGTTAAAATCGGAAATGACGTCAGAATTGGATCAAATTGCAGCATTGACCGTGGTGCACTCGATGATACTATTCTGGAAGATGGTGTCATTATTGATAATCTTGTGCAAATTGCCCATAACGTAAAAATTGGTGCAAATACAGCACTTGCTGCGAAATGTGGTATAGCAGGTAGCACAACAATTGGCAAAAACTGTGTACTAGCTGGAGCCGTGGGAGTGGTAGGTCACATTAATATTGCCGACAATGTCACAATTACCGGTATGTCAATGGTCACAAAAAGTATTTCTGAGGCAGGAAGCTATTCTTCTGGCACACCAATGCTGGAAAGTTTGCACTGGAAACGGGCTGCAGTACGCTTTAAACAATTAGCAGATGTGCCATTGACCCAGTTACTTAAACGGCTTGATCATATACAGGCTCAAATCGAGTCCCTTGAATCAACTTTTAAGCGTAAATAGATATGATGACTGAGTCGAATACTCCTGCATTTACGAAACCTGAATTGCCAATGCACATTCAACAAATTCGTGAATATTTACCTCACCGCTATCCATTCTTATTGGTCGATCGCATTGTAGATGTGACTGACAATGGCATTGTGGGCTATAAGAATGTTTCAATCAACGAAGAGTTTTTACAGGGGCACTTCCCGGGCTACCCGATTATGCCAGGCGTTTTGATTGTTGAGGCATTAGCTCAAGTCTCTGGTATACTTGGTTTTATCATGAATAATGAAAAACCTGGTCCAGGATCATTGTTTCTTTTTGCGGGTGTTGAAAAAGTCCGTTTTAAAAAACAGGTCGTTGCTGGTGACCAATTGGTATTAAAATCAGAATTGGTTATGCACAAACGTGGAATTTACAAATATAATTGTATCGCCACAGTGGATGGCGTTGTAGCAACAACCGCGGAAATTACGGTTTCGCATCAGAAAATAGAGCAGGCATGAGTAATAACGATTTAATTCACCCAACCGCCATTATAGACTCATCTGCAGTCATTGCTGCAGATGTACAAATTGGCCCTTATTGTATTATTGGGCCACAGGTCACCATTGGTGAGGGCACCAAGCTACATGCACATGTAGTGGTTGGTGGTTATACTCGTATTGGGAAAAACAACGAAATATTCCAGTTCGCGAGTGTGGGTGAAGTTTGTCAGGATTTAAAATATGCTGGCGAAGAGACCTGGCTTGAAATTGGTGATCATAACTCTATTCGTGAGCATTGCAGCTTGCATCGTGGTACGGTTCAAGATCAAGGTCTTACCAAAATCGGTAGTCATAATTTATTGATGGTCAATACACATATTGCACATGACTGTGTGGTGGGCGATCATAATATTTTTGCCAATAATGTTGGTGTTGCCGGACATGTTCAGGTTGGCGATTATGTGGTTGTGGGTGGAAACTCAGGTATTCATCAATTCTGCAAAATTGATTCTTACAGCATGATCGGTGGTGCTTCGTTAATCTTAAAAGATGTACCTGCTTATGTTATGGTTTCAGGTAATCCAGCGCATGCCTTTGCCATGAATGTTGAAGGTATGCGTCGTAAGGGTTGGTCTAAAGATGTGATCCAGGCCTTACGTCAAGCCTTTAAATTGATTTATAAAGAAGCTTTAACCACTGAGCAGGCCATACAGCAGATTCGTACCGACCTGTTGCCTGAAGCTCCTGAAGTACAGTTATTGATTGATTCATTAGAGCAATCCAAGCGTGGTATTGTTCGTTAATCGAATATACTGCTATAAAAAAGACACCTATTAAGGTGTCTTTTTTTGTCTTTTATTTCTTCAGATATCCAGCTTCTTCAGATTTGGGATAATTTTTTTGTAGTTTTATTTTTAACTGGTTGGCGAGAGTCATATTGTGATCGACATCTTTGGCTATATTGTAGAGTTGATATAGGGAACGTGATGCCTTGGCAGAATTGGGGTATTGATTGACCACGATATTATAGTTCTTTTTAGCTTCTGCATAATTGGTCGGTTCCACGGCCAGATTAAATTCAGCCAGCCAGAAATAGGCATTACTAATGTAGATACTATTGGGATTGTTCTTGATAAAGTTTTGCATAGGAGCAATAGCTTTTTTTGCACCGCCTTGTTTATAAGCATCCAGCGCTACAGTATAGGCTGCTTTATCAAGTTCAGTTGAAGAGGGCTGAGCATTGGCGGGAACTGCTTGCTTGGCTGTTGCTGGAGCCACTTCTTTAGCGGATGTATGAGATGCTACTGTGGCTTGGCTGTTTGAGCTGCTGGGAGAAGTATCCTGTTGGTTATCCTCCTCTGGAGCTGCACTTTCTGGGTCTACTTTCTGTTGCAGAAGTTCCAGACGTTGGTCCAAGTCGGTATAGCGATTGGTCAATTCGTGTTTAAGCTGTTCAATTTCGTTGTCCTGTTCTTCAATTTTGCCGCGTAATACGCGAATGTCATTTTCTAATTGCTGGTTTTTTTGCATGATTTGCCAATTTAAATTGGTTGGCACATTGGCAACTGTTGCACCTGGGTTCATAGCCACATTGTTGGCACTGAGGTCAATACTGTTGTTTTGACTCAAGCCGCGTGATTCAATCGGGACATTGGCGTAAAGTGAAGCCGAACCCAAGAAGGTGAGTACGCATAAGGCATGCTGTTTGAGCATCATAAAAAACATCCATTTTGTATTTTTCGGTCCGTTCTAAATACAAGATTTTAGAGTGTGACCATTTAAAAGACATGACGACATTAAAAACGTCCGGCCCATGAAATGCAATATGCGTTTACAATCTTGTCATAGTTTTAAAGTAATTGATTGTGCAGATAAAAACATTCAAGAATGCTGTTTTTAATCAAGATTGTTTTTTTAATAAGCAAACAAAAGCAATGTTGCTAGAAAACAGGTTAGAGTACTTGCAAGTTAATTAAAAATCTCTATACTCTGTTCTTGCAATGGTAGCCCTGCCGGTTACTTCGCAATTGTACTCTACGAACCCCGCCAGGACCGGAAGGTAGCAACGGTAGTAGAACTATGATGTGCCGAAGGTTTGCTGGTAGGGTTGCCACCAATTTTTATAATAATTCATATTTCCCTATATTTATATTTCATCTGCTTTTTTGCTAATTGCTTTCATAATTGCATCCATTTCAAATCCACGATACATCAAAAAGCGTATTTGTTTAGCTTTCAGTTTGGGCTCTTTTTCAACATCAAGACCGAATTTTTTTACTTTCAGTTGATAGGCCTGTTCATTCCAGTCAGTTTCTTTTAATTCATCCTGAATTAAACTGCTATCAATTTTTTTTGATTTTAATGCCATCTTGATGCGGTTTGGACCTTTACCTTTACGTTTCTGGCTCGACAGCATCATTTCAGCTACACGCTGATCACTCTGATAATTTTCACTCGCCAGTTCATCCACCAGTTTAATGACTTCATCACGATCCACGGCATAAAGTGCAAGTTTCTCGATCAGATCCGCTTTTGAGTATTCCTTACGTGTCAATACTGCAAAAGCGTAGGAACGTAAGCGTGTGCCAGTCAAGCCTTGAGCTTTTGGTTCAGATGGATTTTCAAAGTGTAAAGCATCGGATTCTTTAGGCGGAATTGAACAGGTGGACAATTCTCCAGGCGACTCATTAAATTGTTGCTTGAGTGCTGCGTAATCCAGCATATTGGGAAATTTGGGATTGTTCATAAGGGTCTATATCACATCAAATATAAAACGCCCCGTAGGGCGTTTTACAGTTTAACTTTTATTATGCCGGAAATTAAGCATCTAAAAAGTCTGGTTCAGCTTCATCCTTGTCTTCTACCGGTGCTGTACCTGTAGTAAGGAGTTGTTCACGAATCAGTTTTTCCACTTCTACTGCAATTTGTGGATTTTCTTCCAGATGGCGAATCACGTTGTTTTTACCTTGGCCAATTTTATCGCCCTGATAAGAATACCATGCGCCAGCTTTTTGGATGATCTCTTGCTGTACGGCGAGGTCAATCAATTCGCCTAAATGGTTGACACCTTTACCATACAGAATTTGGAATACCGCTTCTTTAAATGGAGGCGCCATCTTGTTCTTCACGACTTTTACGCGGGTTTCCGAACCGATGATTTCATCACCTTCTTTTACCTGACCGATACGGCGGATATCGAGACGTACAGAAGCGTAGAATTTAAGCGCATTACCACCCGTTGTGGTTTCAGGGCTACCAAACATCACGCCAATCTTCATACGGATCTGGTTAATGAAGATCACCATACAGTTAGAGCGCTTTGCATTACCGGTGATTTTACGCAATGCTTGGCTCATTAAACGGGCTTGCAGACCCATATGCGAGTCACCCATTTCACCTTCAATTTCCGCGCGTGGGGTTAGGGCTGCTACGGAGTCGACCACGATCAGGTCAATCGCGCCAGAGCGTACCAGCATGTCGGCAATTTCAAGTGCCTGTTCACCATTGTCAGGCTGTGACACCAGAAGATTGTCGATATCTACGCCTAACTTGCGGGCATATTGCGGATCAAGCGCATGTTCGGCATCAATGAACGCACATGTACCACCCGCTTTTTGACATTCTGCAATAGCTTGCAAAGTCATGGTGGTTTTACCTGAAGATTCAGGGCCGTAAATTTCAACGATACGGCCTTTAGGTAAACCACCAATACCCAGAGCAATATCCAGGGTTAAAGAGCCTGTAGAGACCGCTTCAACGGCCTGTACAGTATTGTCACCAAGGCGCATTACTGTATTTTTACCAAACTGTTTTTCAATCTGGCTTAGGGCAGCATTTAGCGCCTTGCTTTTATTATCATCCATCTCACAACCTCAAAACGATGTCACAAAAATATTCACTTAAGTGGATGTGTTGCTTTCAAACGTGTTCCACCCAAGTATAGTGACAGATTCATTCCTTATGTACTATATCAATTCAGTCGAATGCGACAGAATGTGACGCTTAAATATCAACAGCTTCTAATCGTGATATGACCAGTGCTGATCGAACTGCTGATCATTATCTTGTTTGAATTTACTGATTTGTCTTCGATCTTTTTTACTCGGCCGATGTTCAGGTCGGGCTAGATTATGCAACTTTCTTTGGGTGGCAATCAACTCTCGTCTTGCAACACTCACTTCGGTTTCTTCATAAAGTTGCTGTGCAATCGGTGCTGCACCGCGCACAGCGGATAAGGCATTGATGACGACAGTTTTACGGTCAAAACCCTGCTGGATGGTGAGCTCCATCCCGACACGAATTTCTTTGGAAACTTTAACCCGTTCACCGTTATGATGAACTTTACCGCCTTCAATGGCAGCTTTGGATATTGAACGTGTTTTAAAAAAACGTGCTGCCCACAACCATTTGTCAACACGCATACTTTCAACATTGTTCTGTTGAGAAGAATTAGGCATATTTTTTCAGATCCTCAGCTTGTTCTAAGATCACCATTAAATCGGTCAGCTCTTGTAAAATTGGATAGGAACTTTCAGTCCTAATTTCTTTTTGAGATGAGGGCTGGGCAATGGTAATTAAATGCTGGATACCAAATTTTTCTGCACCTTTGAGTACTTTTTCAGTGTCATCAATAAAATAGGTATGTTCGACCTGAAAGGGGTGCAGTGAATGGAGTTTCTGCCAAAATTCGATGTTTTCTTTGGCGTGACCAATCGTTTCACTGCTGACAATTACATCAAAATAATGCGCGATTTGGGTTTGTTCAAGTTTGAATTTCAGGCCTTCACAATCGGCATTGGTTGCAATCCAGCAGGCATAGCCCTGAGCTTTAAGATATTCCAGCAGTTCAATACATCCTGGACGTAAAGTTACCTTGTGTTGAAATTCCTGTTGCAGCGCCAATGTATCAACCCCTACTTTTGCACTCCAGAAGCGTGTGGAATACCAATTTAAGGTATGATTGTATTGCTGGTAAAACTGAAATAGCGCTCGGGTACTTTGTTCGAGTGTACAGTTATGCTTTTCTGCATAGCGAATAGGGAGTTGATGATTCCAGATGAAATCATCATAAGCAAGATCAAGAAGCGTACCATCCATGTCAAAGATGATGGTGGGTTTTTCTGAGGAATTCGGCATATGAAGGTAATCTATGTTTAATGCAACTACGGCACCGCAAGATGCTCTGATTTTACAGTTAGTTCCCATTGTGACACAGGCATGTGAAATTTTGCGAGCAGAATATCAAGCCTATTGTGCAGGTGAAACTTTTGATGTCGAGCATAAAAATGATCAATCACCCGTAACCCAGGCAGATTATCGGGTCAATGCGTTTATCACGACCGCATTACACAAAATTTTTCCGAACATCTCGTTGTTGTCTGAAGAAGGTGACTATACCGAGCGTGAGCAATGGCAAAAATTCTGGTTGCTTGACCCTTTGGATGGTACCAAGGAATTTCTGCATAAACGTCCTGAATTTACCATTAATTTGAGTCTGGTTGAGGGGGCGCATACCACCTTCGCTGTATTAGCCATCCCTGGTGAACAAACGATATATTTTTGTCCCAAACATGGCCTGCCTTTAAAATTAGAAATTGCAACGGGGCAATGGCTGCAATATGTTGATGATCTGCCATCTGAAACTGTTCAGGTCGGTTTAAGTCAAAGTAGTCAGAACAAACCTAAATATGCTGAATATCTGGACATCCTGAAACAGCAGGTGGATATTGTAGAGTTTAGGGCGGGCAGTGCCTATAAGTTCTGCATGATGCTGGAAGGTAAAGTGGATATTTACCCACGCTTTCATCCGACCAGTGAGTGGGATACCAGTGCAGGGCAATGCCTGATTGAACGCATCGGTGGCGGGCTGGTAGATTTTAAAGGCAGACCCTTTGTATATAATCAGCGCGAGAGTTTACTGAATGGTGGTTTTATCGCATTTCGTAATATCGAGATGAAAAATTTGGCATTCCAGGCCCTAGGACTTATGGCGAACATACATTGAGCTGATGCATTAACATGCTATAGTATGCTATGTACCCATGTTTAATTTTGGCTGCTTCATGGCGTTAGATTTACTCCCTATAAGTATGCTGAAGGCGATTGATTTATTGCCTGATGCTAAAACACCTGTCACTCTGTTTACCCGCCATTCTATTCGCGAGGTCGTTACAGGGCAGGGTTTGGCAGGCTATGATTTGCAGTTAACTGAACAAGGCCGTGAGCTTGCCCAGGCATGGGGTAACTATTTAATTGATAATACGGATCGTAGCATCCAGCACTGTATTTCAAGTCCGATTCAACGCTGTGTCGATACTGCTGCTTTAATGATACAGGGTGCCGATTCGAGTATGCTGGCACAAAATACCCATCATATTGAAATTGTCCAGCAAGGCTTACTGGTTGAGCCGGGAAGTTTTGTGCTCGATATTAAACAGGCGGGGCCTTATTTTCAGAAACAAGGTGCTTTGGGTTTTATTAACAGTTTTGTCAATAATGCCTTGCCTGGAATGAAACATCCGATTACTGGTGTAGTCGATGTGCTGGAGCTGATTTATAACACTCATCCGCAAGATCATTTTGGTTTAAGTCTGGCTGTAAGTCACGATACTATTTTGGCAGCCATTATTGCGGTGATTTCTGGGCGTAATACCGTTAGCCATGAAGACTGGCCAAAAATGATGGAAGGCCTGTTTGTCTGGTTTGAAGGTGATGTGTTTTTAGAATCCAAACTGAAATGGATTTGGCGTGGTCAAGTGAACGAGTTGTCGATTCGCGAGTTTCAGAACCTGGAAAAAATAAAATAAAACAGCATTGCTTTTAAAAAACGCCCTCTTGATATTCTTCCTGAATAAAGTAATCCTAAAAAAAATTTTTAATAGAAGTTTTGAAGTGCTTTATGTTTTTATAAGGTGCTATTTTTAGACCTAATAATTTTTTATAGACGTAAAAAAAGCCCTAAAAGGGCTTTTTTTAATGCAACAACTTAGTTAGCTAAAGCTTTAACTTGTGCATTTAAACGGCTCTTATGACGAGCAGCTTTGTTTTTATGGATGATACCTTTATCAGCCATACGGTCAATTACAGGAACCGCAGTTTTGTATGCTTCTGTAGCAGCAGCATAATCACCAGCAGCGATTGCAGCTACTGTACGTTTAAGATAAGTACGAACCATAGAACGTAAGCTTGCGTTGTGTTTACGTGCTTTAACGTTTTGACGAGCACGTTTTTTAGCTTGAGCAGAGTTTGCCACTCGTGCACTCCTTGAATTAGATTGGTCTGGGCGGGCTGAAATTACAACTGAAAACCTTCATCAGAAGAATTATCACCAGCCCGTAAACAAGTGCCATATTGTGATTAAACTATGGCGTTAAGTCAAGTCTTGACTTGATTCAGCAACATTTTAGATGCATAAAAAGTATAAAAAAACTGTTACGTTAGTAAAACCTATAGAGATCGATTAAAAAATGACTAAATCAATTAAAAGTGTAATTGTGATTGGTGCAACAGGTCTAGTGGGACGTGAATTGCTGAAACAGCTCAATGAGCTTGAAAGCTGTGAGAAAATAACGGCTGTGGTTCGGCATGAAGATCAGCAGATTAAAAGTCTGGAAAAAGTACAACAATTTATCTTGCAGGATTTTCTGTTACTGAACGATGAAGATGTAAATGGTTATAGTCATGCCTTCAGCTGTTTAGGCACGACACTAAAAAAAGCCGGTTCAAAACAGAATTTTTATAATATTGATTATGAAATCAATGCACATTTTGCTGATTTATTTGAATCGACCCAGACCCACTATTTATTAATTAGTACCATGGGCGCAAACGCACAATCCAGAATTTTTTACAATAAAGTCAAAGGTGAACTGGAACAGCATATCCAAGGCTTAAATCTGGAATATGTATCTGTTCTGCGCCCATCACTATTAATCGGTGAACGACCAGAACAACGCACCTTAGAAGATATGGCGCAAAAATTGTATCAAAAATTCTCGCATTGGGTTCCTGATACATTTAAATATAAGCCCGTGACAGCAGTACAAGTAGCTCATACTATGGTCGAGGCTGCACAAACTCAGACTGAAAAGTTTGAAATTTATGATAATTTACGCATACAAAATTCCAAACGAGGGAAATAAAAAGTGTCTAATCCAGCATTCGTAACCTGTGACTTACTTGATGACAATCCAGAAAAAGAAATTCAGGTGGTCACCCCATCAATGGATGGAAAATTCTTTAAAAGCTATGGTGCACGTAAAAGTTTTGGTGGTCAGGCAGTCACTGTAAAGTGTTTTGAAGATAATTCACGTGTCAAAGAACTGCTCGCAACCGATGGTACTGGTAAAGTGCTTGTGGTGGATGGTGGAGCATCTATGCGCTGTGCCTTGATGGGCGATATGATTGCTGAATCAGCGGTGAAAAATCACTGGAATGGGGTAATTATTTACGGGTGTGTACGTGATGTCGATGCGATTGCCGAACTGGACCTGGGTGTACATGCGTTGGCTGCAATTCCGCAAAAAAGTAATCGCAAAGGCATAGGCGAAGTGGATTTAACTTTGTATTTTGGTGGTGTAAGCGTCAGTTCTGGCGATTATATCTATGCCGATAACAACGGCATTGTGGTGGCAAAAGAAAAATTAGTCGATTTATAAAGACAGAGATACAAGGATAAAAATGGTGAATCATCAAATTAAAGTGATACAAGCGCTGGCTTCATCTTTGACTGAAGGCGGACGAGGTGTGAGCGGTACAGCTTTTCCCAAGCAGCCTGAAAAATCACTGAAACTTTATGAGTTTGAGGGTTCGCCATTTTGTCGCCGTGTGCGTGAGGTTTTAACCTTGTTAAATCTGGATTATGAGGTTTATCCTTGCCCTAAGGGTGGCCAGAAATACCGGAAAATTGTCAAAGAAAAAGGTGGAAAAAAACAGTTTCCATTTTTCGTAGATGAAAATACCGGTACAGAAATATATGAATCACAAGCCATTATTAATCATTTATTTAAACATTATGGCCGAACGGGAACCACACCGAAAAAATTTGCCCATTATCCCAAAATCCCTGTCGTGGCTTTAGCTGGCACCATCGTGAATGGTGCACGCGGCGTCTGGATTAACCGGAAAATTAAAGATCGTGCAGCACCAGAGCAACTTTTGGAGTTATGGGGTTTTGAAGCCAGTCCTTTTACCCGTGTGGTACGAGCAATGTTAACTGAGCTTGAGCTACCTTATATTTATCATAACGTGGCTAAAGAGCGCTGGCAGGATATGGGGCCGGCAATATTGCGTTTAAAACCTGGAAAATATCAACCCTTAGCGGGTGGTAAACGTGAAAAGACCGTTGAAATTATGGGGCGAGATATTCAGGTTCCTTATTTAATTGATCCAAATACCGGAGTGAAAATGTTTGAGTCTGCACAGATTGTGAAATACTTAAACCAGCAATATGGTCACTAATCTCATCCGAAGTAAGAAACTGCTAAAACAGCGGTTTTTTTTGGCCTATATCTGATTAATTTAAGCAAAAACTAAAGTAAGTTATACCCTGGTATGATAGTCAGAATATTGAATGGATAACTGATGGCTAAATCATCGATTGAAACTTTAAAATTTGTATTTTATGGTCTTAACACTGGCTGATTACAATGTAATAGTAAATAAAATTGATCGTTTATTAATATAAAAGTTATTAAATTACCTGATTTTAGGGATATTGTTTAGCTTGTATTTTTCGCTATAGTAGGCGGTTATAATAGGGGGTGCTGTGTGTCAGAATTAGCAACGATTTTACCCGTTCCAGTTTTAATTGTTGAAGATGAAGGGCTGATTCAAGAACGATTAAAAAAGATATTGGCAGAACTGGGCTATAGCAAAGATATGCTGATTTTTGCTAAAAACTTGCAACAGGCTTTTGTAGAAATAGAGCAGCAACCTGTTTCTTTGGCTTTGGTTGATTTGGGACTGCCTGACGGTAACGGCATAGAGCTGATTGAAAAGCTTCATGCACAGGATAGCAATGCCATGATCTTGGTGATATCGGCTTGGAGTACTCAGGAAAGTTTATTTTCAGCAATCAAGGCAGGCGCGACAGGTTATGTTCTGAAAGAACGTGATGATGTTGAAGTTAAGTTATCCATTCGTAGCATTTTACGTGGCGGTGCGCCGATAGACCCTTTTATTGCTCAAGAAATTTTGAAACAGATATCAGCTGCGGTTATACCGGCAGTAGCTGATCAGAAAATCATAGATGCAGATATGGAGCTGTTAACCAGCCGGGAAACTGAGATTCTAAATCTGGTCGCTCAAGGAATGAGTAACCGGGAAATCGCTGAACAATTGTTTGTTTCTAAATATACTGTTGAAAGTCATATCAAGCACATATACCGTAAATTGTCGGTGACCAAAAGAACAAAGGCCGTGAGTGCAGCAAGATCCTTAGGGATTCTATGAAGTCATTGATTGTGCATTATTTTTTTATTCTTGTTCTTAGCCTGCTGAGTCAAGTCAGTTCTGCCGAAATAATTGAAAATATTAATGCACAATGTGCAGTACACATTCATTCTATTGATACTGTCAAAACCAGTTCAGTCACAGTTTTACCCCGACAGGGCTGGGAGTCTGTAAATTTACCCGATCAGTGGCAAAAACGCTGGAAAAATTATAACGGAGCAGCGTGGTACAAAATTCAATGGAGCTGGTCCTGTCAGAATCAGGCTAGACTTGCCGAGCCGATTGCTTTTTCAATTGATTATATTAATTCTGCCGGCGCAGTCTTTTTGAATGGTGATTTACTCTGGAGAGATAAGCATTTACAAGAACCACTGTCAAAAAGCTGGAATATGCCGCGTTACTGGATTTTACCAATATCGGGATTAAACAGCGGCGAAAATGAAATTTTAATTTATGTGAATGGCTTTGCTTTCCAGTCTTCGGGTATTGGTCAGATTGCTTTTAAGTATCAACTAAAAAGTAAACATGTATTCATTACCAAAACCCTTTGAAATCTGCCCAACCCAACGCTCTATTTGATCTGCCTTCATCACCTTAAAATCCCGCCAGTTATACTTCATCTGCTTCCA
>NZ_VOYL01000110.1:0-2263 GCF_013420295.1 Acinetobacter sp. YH01018 | reverse complement strand
CGGCAGAGGATCATTGAAAAATGAATGGATTTAAACACTACATGTATGCACGAAAAAAAGTATCGCTGCGGTTCTGCTGACAGGCTGTATTGAGCATTGAATGCAAATGATGTAGTAATTGTCTACATGCCATAAGATCAGCATGATGAAGAATGAAATGTAGTTGCCAATTTCTACCTTGGTTGAAAAGCATAGCGTTGTTATTCGGAGAAGTGAGGTGAGCCATCCTTCTCTTATTCACTTAAAATGATTCTTACTCAACTGATCTCGACTCATGGGCTGGTTTCAATTAGACGGATAATAACTTCCATCCCCTATTTTTTTTTACCACATCTTGCATTTAATCCCTTCTTTGGGGATTTGATTCAGCATCACTGTTGTCGGTTGACTCAAATCAATGACATAGTTCGTTGGTTCAGGAAAAGCAGAAGAGGCTGCTTTATTGAAAAAGAGAACATTCTGATCAAATGTATTGGATTACACAAAAGCGATGATACAGCTACTAAGCAATTCACCTGCATGTAATCTGTAATATCCATTCCAGTCATCAGACGAAGATTAATCTGAAATTTAAGCACTAAACGCCATAAATCTATGTGTGGGCAGACTTTTTTGAGACATATGTTGATAAACATGCGGCAAGTTATATTGCTTAAAAGTCTATCTAAGTTAACGATCTATTCAATTCTAGATAAGTAATTTGAATATTACGATCCTAAATTACCCGAAGAGTATTAAGATTTCTAAGAATCGTGTTTGTTGGTTTATTTGGGAAATTAATCAGTGGATTGAAGCAAAGATGATGGCTAATTAAGGATTGTAGGCTCTGACTACTTAAATTTTAGGTATTTTGAATAAAGCATATTTCAAAAATCTGAATTAATGGATTTAAATTACCATAAAAACCTTCAATATTTGCTTGAATCCATTGTTGTTGAGAGTCAATGCGAGACCAATCAATACCATAACCACAATGAGCAATCAGATGCTCAAAGAAAATCCGTTGTGTACGTCCATTACCTTCACGGAATGGGTGTATGACATTAAGCTCACAATACAAGTCGGCAAGTTGAGGGATTAGTTTTTGTGGTGCTAAGCCTTGAAAGTATTTTTTTTCTTGAAGTGGCCTAAGTAATTTATTGGTTTCAATTTCAATACGGGAAAAATTACAAAAACGGGTATCACCTTTGGAAATATCGATTTGTCTTAATTTTCCTGCCCAGTCGTATAAGTCGCCAAAAAGCTGTACATGAATTGATTTTAAGTATTTTAAGTCGTAGGGTGGTTCAGCATATTCAATGAGACTACTTGCTAATCCAGACAGTTCCAGTTCAGCTTGTTCTAAAATTTGTTCATCACGAATATTGAGTTTGTTCTTTAGGATATTTGTGCCAGGGTAACAATACAGGCTGTCACCCATTTCCCCATATTTATCCATACATGCACCTGACTAAGATTCGGGTTGCGAATACTTCTTATATTTTTGCAAGATTTCAGCTTTACTTTGTTGAGTTGTTTGAGCTGTCGTTGTAATGCCTTCAAGCTTTAGGCTGGCTTGATAGTTTTGCGAACGTGTCGCTTGAATATATTTTCTTTTCTGTTCAGTGGTTCTGAGCATTTCGAAACTCCATTGATGCTACACGTGAAGTAAGTATAGCAGAGAATCTTTTTGATCAATGCTGCATACACAGCATTTCTAAAATGTAATACAACGGTATTGTTTCATGTAATAACAGAAAACTAAAAAAAAGTGGAAGAATTCTTAAAATTTAGACCGTCATAGATAAGCAAACCGTATGTATTTGTTGAGAATTGTAATTTTGAGAAAATTTAGTTGATAAATTAAATGAAGTTTCATATACAAAGATATGCTCATTTTTTAAATCGATAAAAATGTTAAGATTTGACTATTTGGTAAAAAATATAGAAATTTTTATGGGGCAATTTATCATGCCCTTTTGCTTTGACCGAAAAAATGTTCAACTTGAGATAGTAAAAATTAACTCAGAACTACTGAAAATCAAAAAGATTAAACAGAGTCAGAAAGTAGTAGTACAAGCAAAGTTCAAAATAATCTATGTGAAAATTTGGCAAAAAATCTTGCTATTGATGCAAACGGAGCCAGGCTTACGTGTGCATTCTAATTATGTTGCAATCTTACAGTTGATACATAATCTTGATGATTTTATCGAAAAATCACAGCAACACTTGTGCTTTGAGAGAAAAGCTCAGAAAGAGCTGGATGCTAAATTTTTTGCTAGAT
>NZ_VOYL01000109.1:0-2266 GCF_013420295.1 Acinetobacter sp. YH01018 | reverse complement strand
CGGCAGAGGATCATTGAAAAATGAATGGATTTAAACACTACATGTATGCACGAAAAAAAGTATCGCTGCGGTTCTGCTGACAGGCTGTATTGAGCATTGAATGCAAATGATGTAGTAATTGTCTACAGGCTATAGGACCAGCATGAAGAAGAATGAAATGTAGTTGCCAATTTATAACCTTGGTTGAAAAGCATAGCATTGTTATTCGGAGAAGTGAGGTAAGCCATCCTTCTCTTATTCATTTAAAATGATTCTTACTCAACTGATCTCGACTCATGGGCTGGTTCCAATTAGACGGATAATAACTTCCATCCCCTATCTTTTTCTTACCACATTTCTTGCATTTAATCCCTTCTTTGGAGATTTGATTCAGCATCACTGTTGTCGGTTGAATCAAATCAATGACATAGTTCGTTGGTTCAGGAAAAGCAGAAGAGGCTGCTTTATTGCAAAAGAGAACATTCGGATCAAATGGATTGGATTGCACAAAAGCCATGATACAGCCACAGAGTAATTCACCTGCATGTAATCTGTAACATCCATTCAGGTCATCAGACGAAGATTAATCTGAAATTTAAGCACTAAACGCCATAAATCTATGTATGGGCAGACTTTTTTGAGACATATGTTGATAAACATGCGGCAAGTTACATTGCTTAAAAGTCTATCTAAGTTAACGATCTATTCAATTCTGGATAAGTAATCTGAATATTACGATCCTAAATTACCCGAAGAGTATTAAGATTTCTAAGAATCGTGATTGTTGGTTTATTTGGGAAATTAATCAGTGGATTGAAGCAAAGATGATGGCTCATTAAGGATTGTGGGCTTCGACTACTTAAATTTTAGGTATTTTGAATAAAGCATATTTCAAAAATCTTAATTAATGGATTTAAATTACCATAAAAACCTTCAATATTGGCTTGAATCCATTGTTGTTGAGAGTCAATGCGAGACCAATCAATACCATAACCACAATGAGCAATCAGATGCTCAAAGAAAATCCGTTGTGTACGTCCATTACCTTCACGGAATGGGTGTATGACATTAAGCTCACAATACAAGTCGGCAAGTTGAGGAATCAGTTGTTGTGCTGCTAAGCCTTGAAAGTATTTTTTTTCTTGAAGCGGTTTGAGTAGTTTATTGGTTTCAATTTCAATACGGGAAAAATTACAAAAACGGGTGTCACCTTTGGAAATATCGATTTGTCTTAACTTTCCTGCCCAGTCGTATAAGTCGCCAAAGAGCTGCGCATGAATTGATTTTAAGTATTGTAAGTCGTAAGGTGGTTCAGCATATTCAATTAAGTTACTTGCCAATCCAGACAGTTCTAGTTCAGCTTGTTCTAAAATTTGTTCATCATGAATATTGAGTTTGTTCTTTAGGATATTTGTGCCAGGGTAACAATACAGGCTGTCACCCATTTCCCCATATTTATCCATACATGCACCTGACTAAGTTTCGGGTTGCGAATACTTCTTATATTTTTGCAAGATTTCAGCTTTACTTTGTTGAGTTGTTTGAGCTGTCGTTGTAATGCCTTCAAGCTTTAGGCTGGCTTGATAGTTTTGCGCACGTGTCGCTTGAATATATTTTTTTTTCTGTTCAGTGGTTCTGAGCATTTCGAAACTCCATTGATGCTACACGTGAAGTAAGTATAGCAGAGAATCTTTTTGATCAATGCTGCATACACAGCATTTCAAAATGTAATACAACGGTATTGTTTCATGTAATAACAGAAAACTAAAAAAAAGTGGAAGAATTTTTAAAATTTAGACCACCCATGATAAGTAAACCATATGTATTTGTTGATAATTGTAATTTTGAGAAAATTTAGTTGATAAATTAAATGAATTTTAATATACAAAGATATGCTCATTTTTTATATCGATAAAAATGTTAAAATTTGACTATTTAGTAAAAAATATAGAGATATTTATGGGGCAATTTATCATGCCCTTTTGCTTTGAGCGACAAAATGTTCAATTTAAGATAGTAAAAATTAACTCAGAACTACTGAAAATCAAAAAGATTAAACAGAGCCAGAAAGTAGTAGTACAAGCAAAGTTCAAAATAATCTATGTGAAAATTTGGCAAAAAATATTGCTATTAATGCAAACGGAGCCATGCTTACGTGTACATTCTAATTATGTTGCAATCTTACAGTTGATACATAATCTTGATGATTTTATCGAAAAATCACAGCAACACTTGTGCTTTGAGAGAAAAGCTCAGAAAGAGCTGGATGCTAAATTTTTTGCTAGAT
>NZ_VOYL01000108.1:0-2316 GCF_013420295.1 Acinetobacter sp. YH01018 | reverse complement strand
ATTTCGGTAAAAACTGGTCGAGGTACGCCAACCAAGCGTTTAAATTCAGAATCTGAAAAACGGTTTAAGTTCTGATATCTCATGAAACTTAGATTGAGGTGGTTTTGACTTTCGCAAGAGGTCTAATATGAATATAGATTTCAGAAGTTAAACCAATCAGCAAGGTTTTTTAACCGCCGTATTTTCCATAAAATAAAGCTTTAGAATATGTAATATATAAAAGATTTCTTTCATAAATCAAAAATTAAGCTATTTGTTGTTGATTATTTGTACCGTAGAATTTTTAACATTCATGCATAATTTTTAGATGAAATACATCGACTCAAAACAGCTTTCTGAAACACAGCTTAAGCGATTATGAGCATCTCATGGTCAACGTTTTATTTAATGGTTGAGCAATTGCATAAGCATGTTCTAGCTAAAGGCAGACTACCCAAATTACACTTGGAGGATCAGATTCTGCTTTATCTAGGATAATGAGAGCAGTCCAATCATCTACTTAAGTACTAAGCTGTGGTACTGAAAGCTTTGTCTAGGCAAAGCTTTCTCGATTAAAGTCAAAATCAGAATTTCTGTCATCCTCATCTATTTTCAACAGAAACAATAAGAAGAGTTAAAATGTTTAGGCTTAAGCTAGGCTAAAAATCACTGTTTTCATACAGATGTGACATACGCTTCTGCTTTGTTTCTAAATAAGCTTTATTAAAATGATTTAAGCCTACCGTCAAGGGAACGCGGCTAACCACATTAATTCCTAACTCAGTCAGTGCCTTGATTTTAAGTGGATTATTTGTAATCAACTGGACATCTTTAATTTGTAGGTAATCCAGCATAATGCTACACATGTCATACTGCCGGGCATCTGCAGGTAAGTTTAATAACAGATTGGCATCAAGCGTATCATGACCTTGATCTTGCAGTGCATATGCACGAATTTTATTGGTCAATCCTATGCCACGACCTTCCTGACGTAGATACAAGATTACCCCTTGCCCTGCATCATTAATCATTTTCATGGTTGCATGTAATTGT
This sequence comes from Acinetobacter sp. YH01018, assembly GCF_013420295.1. Classification (NCBI taxonomy): domain Bacteria; kingdom Pseudomonadati; phylum Pseudomonadota; class Gammaproteobacteria; order Moraxellales; family Moraxellaceae; genus Acinetobacter; species Acinetobacter sp. YH01018. The sequence goes on along the minus strand of NZ_VOYL01000108.1, from coordinate 1,284 downwards.
GGGCCACAATCACATTTTAATGAACCAAATGCGTCCCCTGTGAGACACTCAGAATGCATTCTGACTAATACGGGTTTTACAGGAACCGTTTCTAATCCTTGAGCAAGAGCAATATGCTCTTCACCCGTCGTTTGATCTTGAAATGCTAGAATCTCAAAATTACCGAAAGCAGTCGGTAATTTAGATTTAGAAACAAATTGTATCGCCACTGATTCATCCAATTAAATTTTAAGAGTCAGTAAAAACACTGTTCATCAAAAATAAAAGATCTGTCATATCAATTAAATTAAGATTGATTCAGTATTTTCGTATCTTCGAAATATTAAATTCCGGATTTGATCATAGTGATTTTAAAGTGAATTTTATGTGAAACCCGAGAACATCTTGTTCATATTTTTAAACCGCTCTAGACCAGCACACAAAAACCACGGATTGAATGCTTGCCTCCTATCAGCATATTTGCTGTCAATGAGTATAACCTGTCCACTTTTGTCCGGAGCGTTTTGCAATCAGTCTAGCTGATATATTCCAACACCTACTGCATCATACTTTTGGTCCCTGCTTTAACCTCACTCATTGAACCGTACCGGGTTTGTCGGAGACTTTTTATTTAAGTTAGGCCACCTGACCTAACGGGTTAATCTTATCATAGTACATTGCTTCAAAATCAAAAGGCGATACATAACCCAATGCACTATGTACACGCTCTTTATTGAACCAATCTACCCAATTTAGTGTCGCAAGTTGTACATCCGCTAAACCTTGCCAATCTGCTTTTAAATATTCAATCACCTCTGTTTTGTATAACCCATTCACTGTTTCAGCCAAAGCATTATCGTATGAATCACCAGTCGTACCGACTGATGCTCGTAAATTTGCTGCTTCTAAACGATTGGTATAGCGAATAGAAAGATATTGAACACCTCTATCGGAATGATGAATCACATTCTTTGGCATACCTCGATCATGCAACGCTTGCTCCAGTGCATCAAGCACCATATCTGTATTCATACGTGTTGATACTTTCCATCCAACAATTGCTCGTGAGAACACATCAATAATAAAGGCGGTATAGACCCAGCCTGAATTTGTTTGAATATACGGGTGAGTAGACCAAGGGAATTTCACCCTTAGCCCCTCGCAGAACCGGACATGAGCCTCTCAGCTCATCCGGCTCCCATTATCCAACCGATGGTAAACATCCCATTTTCCAGTGCACAAAGGCATTTGGAAAATCACGCGCAAGTCGCCCTAAGGCATATCTAGCCCGTCTTTTATGACGGG
>NZ_VOYL01000107.1:0-2319 GCF_013420295.1 Acinetobacter sp. YH01018 | reverse complement strand
GCACTGGAAAATGGGATGTTTACCATCGGTTGGATAATGGGAGCCGGATGAGCTGAGAGGTTCATGTCCGGTTCTGCGAGGGGCTAAGGGTGAAATTCCCTTGGTCTACTCACCCGTATATTCAAACTCATTCAGGCTGGGTATATACCGCATTTGTTATTGATGTGTTCTCACGAGCAATTGTTGGCTGGAAAGTATCTACACGGATGAATACAGATATGGTGCTCGATGCATTGGAGCAAGCATTGCACGATCGAGGCATGCCAAAGAATGTGATTCATCATTCCGATAGAGGTGTTCAATATCTTTCTATTCGCTATACCAATCGTTTAGAAGCTGCAAATTTACGAGCATCAGTCGGTACAACTGGTGATTCATACGATAATGCTTTGGCTGAAACGGTGAATGGCTTATACAAAACAGAGGTGATTGAATATTTAAAAGCAGATTGGCAAGGTTTAGCAGATGTACAACTTGCGACACTAAACTGGGTAGATTGGTTCAATAAAAAGCGTGTACACAGTGCACTGGGTTATGTATCGCCTTTTGAGTTTGAAGCAATGTACTATGATAAGATTAACCCGTTAGGTCAGGTGGCCTAACTTAAATAAAAAAGTCTCCGACAAACCCGGTACGGTTCAGTTTAACAGCCTGCACAACATGTTCATGGACCAATATACTGAACAGTGGAATGCACTAGATGTAATTGCTGAGCGTATCCGTGCTTTAGGTTTTCCTGCACCAGGTACTTATAAGCAATTTATAAAATTAGCTTCAATCAAGGAAGTCGAGAGTGTTCCTAAAGCAAATGAAATGATTCAGTTACTGGTTAATGCACATGAAGCGGTTGCGAGAACTGCAAGAAGTATATTTGATGTTGTGGATGAGGCGAATGACCAGCCAACAGCAGATGTACTCACACAACGATTAGATATTCATGAGAAAACTGCATGGATGTTAAGAAGTCTTTTAGAATAAATTTTGTCAGATGATAAATAAAAATATGAGGCTAACTGCCTCATATTTTTATTACTACAATTTGAAGTAAAGAACTAATTTCAAATTATAGTGATTTAGTGCTATAGTACCAATCTACATAGTTGTAGCCTTCAGATTTACGTGTATCAGCAGCTTCCATTGTTACTGGTGGTGGCACAATCACTTCTTGGCCCGGTTGCCAATTTTCAGGTGTAGCAACTTTGTATTCATCAGAAGTCTGTAACGCTTTAAGTACACGAAGAAACTCATCAATACTACGTCCATTACTCATAGGGTAATAAACCATTGCACGTAAGATACCTTCAGGATCGATAATAAAAGTCGCACGAACAGCTGCTGTATCACTAGCACCTGGTTGGATCATGCCATAAGCTTTGGCAACTTCCATTGAAAGATCGGCAATAATTGGGAATGGGATTTTAATGCCAAAATTTTCTTCAATACTACGTGCCCAAGCAATATGTGAATGTACACTATCAATTGATAAACCTAATAGTTCACAGTTCAGTTCAGCGAATTGCTCAGCGCGAGTTGCAAAACCCATAAATTCAGTAGTACAAACAGGTGTAAAGTCAGCTGGATGTGAGAAAAGAACTAACCATTTTCCCTTGTAATCTTCTAAACTTTTCATACCATGAGTAGTTTTGGCATTGAAATTTGGTGCTGGCTTATTTAATTGTGGAAATGTTACAACTTCATCTAGGTTAGACATTTACAGTCTCCTTAGGGGGGGAATTAATTTAAATAAGAAATGGTTGGATAACCTGCATCAATCCAAGCTTGCATACCACCTTCTACAGAATAAAGTTTTTCAAATCCCATATTTTGAAGTGCTTGAATTGATAGAGCTGAACGAGCTCCTGTACCACAGATTAAATAAATATCTTTTTCTGATAGTTCCTGTAAAGAATGTTCAATTTCGCAATGGTGATTCACTAGGGGATGTTGGGCTATTTTCATTTCCAGCATCCCTCGTGGAAAATTTACAGCTCGATCAATAGCTACAGTTTTGTATTCTTCAGGTTCACGAACGTCTATTAAAATTAAGTCAGGATATTCTAAATATTTCTCGTAGAGCTTCTCGACTTTTATTTCAATAACCTTATTTTTAGTTTCAGCTATTAGCTGGTTTGGGGTTTTCATAATATCCTTTTGAAGTAGATATCAATATAGTTTATATATTTATAATATAATAGGACTTACGCACTATTATTTATAGATTCTCTGTGGTAGCAGATGATTTTTATCGAGAATAAAGTCATCAATGAAGTTTTTGATCATTGGTCTAAATAATTTCTTCTGCCAACGATATACATTTTC
>NZ_VOYL01000106.1:0-2336 GCF_013420295.1 Acinetobacter sp. YH01018 | reverse complement strand
AATTGATGCTTTATACAACAACTGTTTGGGTGTTGTATAGTCAAGCCTCACGAGCAATTAGTATTGGTCAGCTTCACATATCACTATGCTTCCACATCCAACCTATCAACGTCGTAGTCTTCAACGGCTCTTTAGGAGACATAAAGTCTCGGGGAAATCTTATCTTGAGGTAGGCTTCCCGCTTAGATGCTTTCAGCGGTTATCCCTTCCGAACATAGCTACCCGGCGATGCGACTGGCGTCACAACCGGTACACCAGAGGTTCGTCCACTCTGGTCCTCTCGTACTAGGAGCAGATCCTCTCAAATTTCCAACGCCCACGGTAGATAGGGACCGAACTGTCTCACGACGTTCTAAACCCAGCTCGCGTACCTCTTTAAATGGCGAACAGCCATACCCTTGGGACCTGCTTCAGCCCCAGGATGAGATGAGCCGACATCGAGGTGCCAAACACCGCCGTCGATATGAACTCTTGGGCGGTATCAGCCTGTTATCCCCAGAGTACCTTTTATCCGTTGAGCGATGGCCCTTCCATACAGAACCACCGGATCACTAAGACCTACTTTCGTACCTGCTCGACTTGTGGGTCTCGCAGTTAAGCGCGCTTTTGCCTTTATACTCTACGCGTGATTTCCGACCACGCTGAGCGCACCTTCGTACTCCTCCGTTACTCTTTAGGAGGAGACCGCCCCAGTCAAACTACCCACCAGACATGGTCCTCGTCCCGGATAACGGGACAGAGTTAGAACCTCAATATTACCAGGGTGGTATTTCAAGATTGGCTCCACTAGGACTAGCGTCCCAGCTTCAAAGCCTCCCACCTATCCTACACAAGTAAGATCAAAGTTCAATGTCAAGCTGCAGTAAAGGTTCACGGGGTCTTTCCGTCTAGCCGCGGGTACACCGCATCTTCACGGCGATTTCGATTTCACTGAGCCTCTGCTGGAGACAGCGCCCCCATCATTATGCCATTCGTGCAGGTCGGAACTTACCCGACAAGGAATTTCGCTACCTTAGGACCGTTATAGTTACGGCCGCCGTTTACTGGGGCTTCGATCAAGAGCTTCGCTTACGCTAACCCCATCAATTAACCTTCCAGCACCGGGCAGGCATCACACCCTATACGTCCACTTTCGTGTTTGCAGAGTGCTATGTTTTTAATAAACAGTTGCAGGGGCCTGGTTTCTGTGGCTGCTCTCAGCTCAGGAAGCAAGTTCCATCACCAAAAGCAGCGTACCTTCTCCCGAAGTTACGGTACCATTTTGCCTAGTTCCTTCAGCAGAGTTCTCTCAAGCGCTTTGGTCTACTCGACCTGACCACCTGTGTCGGTTTCGGGTACGATTCCAGTGTAACTGAAGCTTAGAGACTTTTCCTGGAAGTATGGTATCAGCCACTTCACTGTACAAGTACAGCTTGCTATCAGATCTCAGCATAGAGCACCCCGGATTTGCCTAAGATGCATGCCTACTTCCTTCCACCTGGACAACCAACGCCAGGCTGACTTAACCTTCTCCGTCCTCTCATCGCATTACACTGAAGTATTGGAATATTAACCAATTTCCCATCGACTACGCCTTTCGGCCTCGCCTTAGGGGTCGACTCACCCAGCCCCGATTAACGTTGGACTGGAACCCTTGGTCTTTCAGCGAGCGGGTTTTTCACCCGCTTTGTCGTTACTCACGTCAGCATTCGCACTTCTGATACCTCCAGCAGACTTCTCAATCCACCTTCATCGGCTTACAGAACGCTCCCCTACCACGTATACAAAGTATACATCCGCAGCTTCGGCACATAGTTTTAGCCCCGTTACATCTTCCGCGCAGGCCGACTCGACTAGTGAGCTATTACGCTTTCTTTAAAGGGTGGCTGCTTCTAAGCCAACCTCCTAGCTGTCTATGCCTTCCCACATCGTTTCCCACTTAACTATGATTTTGGGGCCTTAGCTGGCGGTCTGGATTGTTTTCCTCTTGACTACGGACGTTAGCACCCGCAGTCTGTCTCCCGGATAGTACTCATTGGTATTCGGAGTTTGCATCGGTTTGGTAAGTCGGGATGACCCCCTAGCCGAAACAGTGCTCTACCCCCAATGGTATTCGTCCGAGGCGCTACCTAAATAGCTTTCGGGGAGAACCAGCTATCACCGAGTTTGATTAGCCTTTCACCCCTATCCACAAGTCATCCCCTGGCTTTTCAACGACAGTGGGTTCGGTCCTCCAGTCAGTGTTACCTAACCTTCAACCTGCTCATGGATAGATCACCCGGTTTCGGGTCTATACCCAGCAACTAAACGCCCTATTAAGACTCGATTTCTCTACGGCTCCCCTATTCGGTTAACCT
>NZ_VOYL01000105.1:0-2391 GCF_013420295.1 Acinetobacter sp. YH01018 | reverse complement strand
TACGGCCCTGACCGATGTGGGCGTTGTCCTGGAACACCATAGGTACTGCCATGATCTTGCGCTGTTCCACTTCATCTTGGAAAAATGCACCGTCAATCATGGTGGCCGTGGTGCCCGGGTTATAGATCGCAATTAAGTTTAGGGCTTGAACCACATCAGGACAATTATGGCAGCTTAACGATACAAAGACATCGAAGTCCGCTTTAAGGTCAAGACCTTTAATGCTTGCAAGCACTTCATCTGACACTTTTGGGGCATAACCTGACACTTGTAACAAGGCCAGAATCAGGGAAGTAAATTCATGTCCCATCGGCAAGCCGGCAAAGAAGACACGCGGTTCTTCACCTTGTTTTGCCACCCCAAAGCTTGGGGCACGTTTATTTGTACCGTCGAAGCGTGCAGTGACTAAATCAGATAAGGCTGCAACTTCAGTCACCAGTTCTTTAATCTTGTCAGACTTATCTGAAGCATCCAAAGTCGCGACCAGTTCAATCGGGCTTTCCAGACGTTCCAGTAAGGTTTTAAGTTGTGCTGAAGTATTTTGGTCTAACATGGCTAACGTCTCCAAGGGAGTAAATGCTTATTTAATAAAGCTATAGTAGGCTAAATATTTAAATAGGTAAAACATTTCATTTTTATAAAAACAATCGGTTTAATAGATTGATAAGTTTTTTACAAAAATACTGTCTTAAGTAAATGCTGATTTAGTGTGAATATTCAAGTATTAAGTTGAAATTAGAGCATTTTTAATAAATTGTTGCATACTTCTGGGTAATTTTGATTATGATGACCCTATGTTTTAACAAGGTCATAAAAATGCAACTCAAAGCAGGGATTTATCAACACTACAAAGGCAAGTTATATCAGGTTTTTCATGTAGCTACCCATAGTGAAACAGCTGATAAATTGGTGGTATATCAATGTTTGTATGGCGATTATTCAATGTGGGTACGTCCCCTGGAAATGTTTCAGGAAATGGTCACACTCGATAATGGTACAGTTGTTCCACGATTTAAATTAATTCAAGCAACTTCATGAACTAGATTAACGACATCAATAAACGCTAGACTCAACAGAATAACAAGACAGGAATAGCTGTGATGAGCATGAGTGAAATATTCCAGAAGCGAATGCAGGAGTTGCATCAAAGTTTTATTAAATTTGATGCCTTACAAAAAGACCGTATTCAACGTTATCGAAATATAGAACCGGATTCTGCATTATTTTTAGCCATGCAAGTGCGCATCCAACAATCTAAAAATATTTTGTAGATTGGCACTTCAACAGGTTATTCGACTTTATGGCTGGCGAATGCAGCACAGACTTCACAAGGTCATGTCACTACTTTGGAAATTGATCCGGCACGTACCCAGCAAGCTCAGCAATATGCCAATGAACTACAATTGAGTGAAGTGATTGATTTTTGGGTAGGGGATGCACAAAGTTTTCTTGAAAAGGCCGAACAGCAATATGACTTTATTTTGTTAGATGCTGAACGGGATGCCTATATGGATTACTGGCAGTATTTGCCGCATATGCTGCATCCTAAAAATGGCGTCATATTTGTCGACAATGTCATATCACATGCAGCAGAAGTTCAGCAATTTATTGCACTGGTGAAAAGTGATGAACGTTTTATGAGTATGACTTTATCGATTGGCTCAGGTCTGTTGATGCTTTGCTATAAATAAATTTGTATGAATAAAAATATCTGTGAATCAGGGCAGAGCCCTGATCATTCAAGCCATGGAAATGCGAGTAAAATGTAAGTCATATTCTAAATATTTATGTACAAAAGCAGCCTTGTCATGACATCGGAGCATGTTGTTATAAATAAATTCCGGAACTGGATGGTACAGTTCTGCTGAACCATTGTTATAAAAAATTTTAAGATAACGTGATGAAGAACTGTAAGTATAGGAAGTTACAGTAAGTATTGATCCCATAAGCACTCCTTTTTTATATTATGTTTCACAGATTTTGTCTGTCATTTGACGTGAAGCTATAGAGGTTATGCGCTGTAGAGCAGCCTTGTAAAACATTCGTCACAAACCTGTATAAGACTTACATTACAATAAAAAGTGACAAAATATAATAGAAATAAATATATTAAATTGATGAATTATAGATAGATATATTTTGTATTGAAGAATAGGGCTGTACGCTATTCAGCTTTTTATTGTTGAAGTAAAAAATATAAATTCTGTTATGTTGACAATTATAGGAAATACTAAAGATATTTGAAAACAGTGTTTTATTCAAAACTTAGATTCTCAAATGAAGTGCAACAGAGATTAAATTATTGGAAGGAAGCAAGATGAGCTAGTATTTTGCTTCCGACCGACCAAAGTCAAAGTTGCATCATGAACTACACTCATCTTACCCAAGAAG
>NZ_VOYL01000104.1:0-2547 GCF_013420295.1 Acinetobacter sp. YH01018 | reverse complement strand
ATAACACAGAAGATTTCTGTAAAATCAAACATGGTGGTTAGAGTCTTTGGTTTGTGTAGTAACTTTCTAAATGGCTCTAACCATCTTTTTTTCAAGCGGTTTTCTTATCCGTAATTCGGGTTATTTAACAATGCAATTGTGCCTGTAACTGATGACAATGAGTATTTAATCAAAGTATTGAATAAAGCAGAACTTGGCTATTTTAACACTGAAAAAAATGGCTTTAACTTATACAACCACGTGATTTCATTCGTAACCTACTATGAGAAAAAACGTAGGGTTACTGACAGCTCTAAACAAATTCACAAACTTATTTCAGATATTCGTGCCAATATCAGTGAATTTGAAACGACCAAACTCAAAAGTGTAGAAGATGCTGAAATTTATAAGGACGAAATTAGTGAAGCTATTGTTGAATTAGCCAATACTATTTTTGAGAGCTGCTATGATTTCTCCACCCAAGCACTTCAAGACCTGGCATTGTTTAACAATCTTGAGGTTCGTATTCAACGCATTGAAAAAACCATCAGGATTTTAAGTTCACTAACAGACGTGATGGGCGCACTCTCAACCAACGCAATGCTTGAGCTTGGTGCTTCAGATAAAGATCTTGAAAGTTTGGTGGTAACTAAGCTGATCCCAGTATTCATTATCTGTAGTAAAGAGGTGAAATACAGTACTTCTAAATTAAACAAGCAGTTGTTTGATTGGAAACAGGAATTATCTTCGCAGAAAAAAAGCAACATGGTGGATGCTTTCTACCGCTTTTTAAAAGGAAAATCTGCATTAAATTTAGAATTTGATGAGACGACGGCATCAGAAGTCTTTTATCGTGTGCCACGCAGTGAATTGATTAGCTATGCAGATCTGGATGCTGAGGAAGAACAGGAAACGCTGCGTGAACTTGGCTCAAAAGCCTTTACCAAGCGTGAAAAACGGATAGATCAGAATAAAGATCGAGAAAATCTGCCAGATGTTAAAGAAGGAAATGAGGTTGTTGAGCAGCCCTTAACTGCTTTAGAGATTGCTACGAGTAATTTCTTTGAAGCATTGCTTGTGGATGGGGGCAAACATCAGCAATTGAGTGGTGTTGAAACATATGAACTGCTAATGCCAGGATGCGATATCGATTTTTGGCTGATCGCCTTAACCAGCCACTATAGAAACCATTTCAAAAATAAATTGAACATGCAATTTATTGAAACGATAGATCCTATATTTGATGGAAATAGTTGTGTATCTGATGTCATCATTTCTCGAACTGATAAATTGCAACAGGTTGCGTGATAGGAGAACTTAATGACTTTTGGCTTACGCGAACTCTCCATCATTCAGACGGCGTTGCAATTAAAAAAACGGTCTATAACTTTCAATAAAACCTGGCAAAAAGTTCATCAGGATTATCAGATTGGTGCGGTTCACGGTAAGGAGCTTCACCTTACCTCTAAAGAACTGGAATATTTGGAATACTGTATCTATGCAAAACAGGTTAAGGTCGCTCCTGAACAGTCTCTGAATTTAGAATCTGATCGTATGGACTTGTTAAACTTTTTGAAAGATGAAAAGTCTGGGGGGTATTCTGTATTCGGCGATCAACTTGTATTTGCATCAGTGCATGCAAAATTGCCATTAAAACAGGGGGATGTAGTCATCGGTTATAAGGGCTTAGTTCCTACAGTTCATGCCAATGAATTAATCTTCAATAAAATTGAAAAACTGATTATCGTTGAAAATGGAACAATGCTGACCAGACTGTTTGATTGGTATGAACAGCTACCTGAAGCATGGCAAGACAGTTTATTTTTATATCGTGGTCAGGGGCAAAATGCACGTCAGGTGTTTGAATTGCTGGCCAAACTTCCTGACCATACAGAAATTTCCTTTTATGGTGACTTTGACCCGTTCGGTTTGAACATTGCTGCCCATTTCCTTAAGCATAGAACAATGTCTATCTTGATTCCTGAATGCTGGCAGGAAATCAGCCGGAACCATGTGGACAATAACACTGCCAAGTTTTTTGAACAGATTCATAGCAGTCATGACCTTTATGCTGATACTGCACAGCCTGTAGCTATTAGAAACTTGTATAGGCATGTACACATCAATCAAATTGCACTGATGCAAGAAAATGTGAATAGGTTAGGGCCTCTAATTGAATTAAAGATGGACTGAAATTAATCTAATCCTAATTTTTTAATAAATTTTTTGAGAAAAAATGGTATTTAAAAAACGATTCAATGATAGAAGAAGTTGTTTTTTTTGAATATAGAAATAAAGCTAGGACATGTATTTACTATTGATGGGTGAGATTAATTGTTATAATTGTTATAAAAAAAACAGGATAGAATCCTGTTTTAGTAATTTGTCATTGATTCTGGGCGAATTCAAACATGAGGTGCGACAGTTTGAAAAGTCTTATGGGTAGTGTTCAAAAATCTGTGTCATTTCAATAAACTGAATCAAACAGGAAATGACACATCATGGCAAACAACTTTGATTTCGAAGCAGCTTTAAAACAATTACAGTCAGGACAACCCCTCACTGGTG
>NZ_VOYL01000103.1:0-2566 GCF_013420295.1 Acinetobacter sp. YH01018 | reverse complement strand
ACGCCACTTAAATAAGTTAAGGCGCTAAAGCGATAAAAGCTACATGATGGCCAGTACTGAGCACTGGCGATCTAAGTCAATGCTGCAGTTCTCATCATCATTGGAATAAGTGGACAAATTCCTGACACGGAATACTATAACTGAGGTCACTTAAATGGGATGCATAAGTTATGTAAGTTACGCCACTTAAATAAGTTGAGGTGCTAAAGCGATAAAAGTGGCACTGTTGGAAATATAGATTTAAGTCGATGATTTTTCCTTTAAAAAAAGTACTTAAAGACGGCTTTGTTGCACAAAGCTGTTTGTAAGGTCTGATTCAGCAATATAATTTCCGAATGAAGAAGCCAGCAACTAAAATCTACCGTACAACGAATTGGTCCGCATATAAACTCAGTGCGAGAAACTTTCAGAGCCAAGTGAATGAGATTCATGCTCGTGTGACAGTATTAAATAAATTTACGGATTTAGGCAGACCTCACACCCAAGTTGTCACTTAAGTTTGAGAAGCTTAGGGGAGTTCTACTTTTAAAATCTTTGTGCAACAAAGCCACAGTAAATGTCAACAGACCCTAATTAGTCATAATAATATTTTCATAAATTTGTCATGTAAATTGAATATTTAAAGCGTATTTTTCGACCATCCTAAGATGAGGCGATGCAATGCTTTGGCATAAGAAAAAATTTAATAAAAAATCAATAAGTTTGGCATGCTGTAGTTTGGGCACAGTTATTTTGACGGGCTGCCAAAGTCCTGCTTTAGTTCAATCATCTTCTGCTTCAGTACAACCACTAAAACAGCCCCACCGTGTGGTTTTTTTCTTGGGAGATGGAATGGGTATCACGACACTGACAGCTGCACGAATTTATGCTGTTGGTGAAGATGGCCAACTGCCGATAGATCAACTGCCAGAGTCAGCATTTGTTCGTACTTTCTCAGAAGATGCAGAGGTTACAGATAGCGCACCATCGATGGGTGCCTATATGACAGGTGTAAAAATGAAAAATGAAGTGATATCCATGCAGACTGGAACAATTGCAGTAGAACCAAATCAGGCCGGAAATCATCAATGTGGAACCAATCCTCAGAACCAGAATAAGCAAGACACTCAAACTTTACTTGAATTGGCCAAAGCACGAGGTTGGGGTACAGGGGTAGTCACAACAACTCGCATTACGCATGCTACACCAGCATCGACTTATGCCCATATTTGTCATCGTGATGCTGAAAATGACATAGCATCCCAATTAGTACCAAGTTCGCAAGGTGATACCTATCAGCGTTATAACGTCAAATTAAAAGATGGGGTTGATGTGATTCTAGGCGGGGGTAAGCGTCAATTTCTGCCGAAAGATCAAGGGGGAGAACGGATAGACCAACGGAATTTGATCGCAGAAATGCAACAAGCAGGCTATCGAGTGGTCTATGATCAAACTCAACTCTCCCAGATGAAGTTAGGAAAGAATGAAAAATTATTGGGTTTGTTTAATACTAGCCATTTAAATTATGACTTAGATCGAACCAAAAAAAACTTGCCTGAACCTAGCTTAAAGCAAATGACGTTGGCCGCTTTGGACATTCTAACCCAAAATAAAAATGGTTTTTTCCTGATGGTTGAAGGGGGACGTATAGACCATGCTTTACATGACACCAATGCTAAGCGTGCATTACAGGATACAATTGCCCTAAACGAGGCTTTGGATGCAACCATTAAAAAACTTCGACAAAGTGACCCTGAATTAAAAAATACCTTGATTGTGATAACTGCAGATCATGATCACACTCTAATTTTAAATGGCTATGCCAAGCGTACTGGAAAATATGTACAAGGTCAGGAAACCAGTGTACTAGGTTTGGTTAAAAACTATGATCGTGCGGGTTTTGCCAAAGATATTCATGGACAACCTTATCCGATTATTGGTTTTGGTACGGGCAAAAAGCGTCCGACACAAAATCGGATGGATGACCTAGTAATCAATTTGAAAGACAGTGATATCTGTCATCCAGTACAGGGTCCACAACCTAAACAAGGTGAGAAATATAGTTTTACTTATCCTTTGAGTGAAACTGGTTGGTGTACGGGAGCTGCTGCGGATGATTTCCAGCAAGAAGCCGTGATTCAGACAGGTTTTAAAGATAAAGAAACACATGGCGGGGCTGATGTTTTCTTGGAAGCCATAGGGCAGGGAGCAGAGCAATTCTCGGGCAGCTTAGAGAATGTTAAAGTGAACCATCTGATTCGCAAGATCACAGGCTTATAAGTAGAGGGATATCCAATGAATAGTACATTAAAATAACACTAAATATAAAAAAAATGAAAGAATAATTTACTAAGTTATTGTTTTTAAGTTGATCCTTGTTTTATATGGGGGTGATAATAACTTCTGATTACTAGTTTTTACCTTAAATATACCGATTGAAAGATTCATTTAAAGGCTATAAATACATGAGTTTTACAGTTTGGCTAGGTCAGCATGAGTACTTTTCACAAGATTTAAGATCGACCATGAACGTGATTAAGTTATAGGGGATTGATGAAATAGTTTTTATGAATTTCTGGCTTTCTGG
>NZ_VOYL01000102.1:0-2607 GCF_013420295.1 Acinetobacter sp. YH01018 | reverse complement strand
GTAAGCGTGCGCTGAACCCCATAGCTATTTTTTAATTTGAGTTGGGTTTCCAGCGGTGTGGCAGTAATTCTTCAATCTGGGTCACTTTATGTGTTGGCAACCTTTTCAGCACATCACTTAAATAGGCATATGGATCCAGCCCATTCAGTTTTGCCGACTGGATTAAAGTCATGATATTGGCCGCTCGCTGACCACTGCGCAGCGAACCTGCAAATAACCAGTTCTTACGCCCCAACGCCCAGGGACGCATTTGATTCTCTACCCAATTATTGCAAATCGGTAGATTGCCATCATCCAAATAGCGACTTAAAGCTGGCCAACGCTTCAGAGTGTAATTGATAGCCTTGGCAATTGGAGAACTCGACGGCACCGTCAGATAATGTTGGTTGAGCCATTCATATAGTTGTTGCATCACCGGTTGACTATGCTGTTGTCGGTATTCGCGGCGGTGTTGCGCTGTACCATCCGTCTTTTTCCTGAGTTCTGCTTCTATGGCATACAGTTTCTGAATCAGCACTAATACCTGTTCAGCGACCTGACTTTTTTTGGTCACATGCAGTTCGTGGAATTTACGACGTGCATGTGCCATGCAGCCCACCTCAATGACCTGACCTGATCTAAAGCGTGCTTTGTAGCCACTGTAATCATCACAGACCAGATGGCCCTGCCAATCTTTTAGAAAGGCTTCGGCATGTTCACCAGAGCGACTGTCTTGAAAGTCATAAATCACGGCTTGAATTGGATTATATTGGGTTGTTGCATAAGCCCAGACATAACCTTTCTTCGGTTTTTTATCTTTATCATCCATCCGCATGATGGTGACGGGTGTTTCATCTGCATGAATCACCGCTTGCTGTAGGATCACCTTTCTTAATGCATCGGTTAGGCGTTCTAACTCTACACCACAGCGACCAATCCAGTCAGATAACGTTGATCTGGACAGATCAACACCTGCGCGTAGAAAGATCTGGCGCTGACGGTACAGCGGTAAATGATCTGCATACTTCGATACCAGTACATGGCTGAGTAATTCAGGACTGGCGATTCCTTTCTCAATCACATATGCCGGCATTGCTTGTTGGGTCAGTGTGTCACATTGATCACACACCCATTTGCCACGCACATGCTGTTCCTTATAGAACTGTGCCGGTCTGAAATTCAGTTTTTCACTGATATCTTCACCGATACGACGGAGTTGGCAGCCACAACTGCATTGGGTTGATGCAGGTTCATGCTCAATACGGATGGTGTGTAGATGATCTGGCAGCAGTCGACGTTTAGGTTTATTGGTTTTGGCTTTGTGTGTCGCTGCATCGGTTTTATCTGCATTTAATCGTTCTAATTCCAGATCAACAGCAGCAATATCTTCTTCAACCGCTTCATCCCATAGGTGGATTTGTTTTGCGGTGAGATGTTCGTTTTTACTGCCGAATTTGTGCTGTTTAAATAGTGCGAGTTCATGCTCGTATTTTTGATTGAGAATAGAAAGATGTTGAACTTTAGAATCTAATTGCTGATTGGTGACTTCAAGATGTTGAACTCTGGCATCTAATTGCTGGTTTGATTGTGCTAGAGACTGATGCTGCATCGCCAACTGTCTGGTGAATTCCAGCAGTTGTTCATGGGTCAGTTGGCTTAAGTCAGGCAGCGTATTCATGACCGCAGTATGCCTGAGGTCATGAGAAGAATGAAATAGAACGTTTGGAGAATAGCAGAATGGAACAGCCTGGTTTAAAGCATCGTCACCACCTGCTGTCGTCCAATGCGCTGCCAGGGCAAACCTTGGATCAGTGCCTGTAACTGTTCCGGGCTGAGGGCCACGGTTTCACCTTGATGAACTTGAGCCCAGTGAAATTTGCCCTGTTCCAGCCGCCGGGCACACAGCCAGATGCCCAGTCCATCATGTACCAGCACTTTCATGCGATGGCCACGTTTATTACAGAACAGGTAAGCACAATGCGGTTTGATGTAGCCAAAGGCTCTCACCACCTGAGCCATGGTCGTATCCATACCTGCACGCATGTCCATGGGCTGAGTAGACAACCAGATTTCATCGATACGGATCATTTGATCAAGCCCTGAATTAAAGGCAGTAATTCCTTTGCTGATTCCACCGGCCAGTCGATCTCGATCATCTGATCCCTTGCGGAACCTTGTTCCTTATGCAATGGAATCCTGATATGAGCGACAGCATTCTTCTCCGGCACAGGTGGTGGAGGTGTTTCTTGTTTAGTTGCGTCAGGTGGCAGAGGTGCTTCTTGTCTGACTGGCGTCGGGTGAAGAATGACGGGAAGAAAGTCGGTCTGTGGACTGGGTGGGCTTTTTAATGCAGGGACCATTGATCTGGACTGGCGAATCCATTTATGTAGCAGATTGGCATTGATCTGATGTTGCATTGCCACCTTGGCCACCGATGTGTCTGGCTGCAGGCAAAGCTCGACCAGGTGCTGTTTAAAATCAGTTGCGAAGATTCTGCGGGTTCTTTCTGTCGTTTGTTCAGTGTCTATAAAAGTGTCTAAGGCCATAAACATAATGTCCATTTAATAAATAATGGACACTATCGGGATATTGAGAAAATAAGAAAAGTGGGGTTCAGCGGACGCTTAC
>NZ_VOYL01000101.1:0-2806 GCF_013420295.1 Acinetobacter sp. YH01018 | reverse complement strand
AATACATGAGTTTTACAGTTTGGCTAGGTCAGCATGAGTACTTTTCACAAGATTTAAGATCGACCATGAACGTGATTAAGTTATAGGGGATTGATGAAATAGTTTTTATGAATTTCTGGCTTTCTGGGCTGATTTTATCAAATTCATGTCTATGCAAAATTGCGACATATTTCTCGTGCTGGTAGTTATCCAGAGTTTGGTCTGCATCTATCCATAGTGCAGACCTTTTTTTGGTGACAGTTTTTTCTTAGTGATTTTCGATCTGGATGTAGTGATTTCACGTTTGCAGAATATATCTTAGCGGTGATCCATCTAATATTCGTGATTATAAAGAGAGCTAATTCACAGGTTCTACAGATTATGTAGCGACTAACTATATCAAAGTCTATTTGCAGTTGATGGTTGGCGCTTAGTTTATATTTACGCTTAGGTTTCAGTTAAAAAATCAATATTCTGTTGAATCCGTGATTGAATCATCTGTAGGGTAGATTCTCGAATTTGATGGGGATACAGGCGCTGCGCAATTTGACTAAATTGAAGTGCAATTTCACGCATGGTCAAGATGATCTCATCGACTTCTAGAGTAGTCAGATTAGCTTCTGAAGTACCGAGTTTATGTATGTCATTTCGGGAAATATTGAGCGCTTCTCCCATAATGTCCATTTGATGATAACCACCTGGACCCTCGCAGAAGGTCACATCATAGGCTGGAGCCAATTTCCATTGACCATTTTTCTCCATGAGAAATGAAAAGTTCTTAGTATGGTCATCCCGATTATTGAAAAGCACATTAAACACAGCACGTTTAAAAGCATGCAATCTTTCTCGTACATCTTGCGTACACATCAAGGTTGCCCGGAGAAAATTGCGATAGTCTAGGCTACCTGGAACTTTATAGTCTGCTCCTGTATATGCAGCCAAACTCTGCATTGGAATCCGCATACCATTTTGACGATCGAATCGTTTAGAAGCAAAAGCCGTTAAACCATTGGGCAAATTAAAGAAATGGGTATCTGGAGTCTCAATTGCACAAAGTCGCAAACATTCTGCATAGACGGCTTCAATGGCGCAGACTTCAGGATGCTCTTGCTGAGCAGGAAACTTAATCAGCCAGGCTTCATGTTGATCAGAATCTTGAGTCGAAAACTCTAAATTGACAGGATCTCGGTAAACCAACGCTTTTGGTCTGGCACCTTGAGGGGAGCCACCCATGACCAATAAATGCTGTAGAAATTCACCACCTTCACCTTTGAGTACTTCTTGAACTTCCTGGGCCAGTTGTTGTAAAGGGATATTTTCTGAGGTTTGCATGTCAGCAACACAAGGTTCAAAGGAGAGGGCACCCATTGCGTGACTACTAATATAGGTCAGACGCTCCAAAGGTCCAATTCGTGCTGAATTTAAGCCAATTTTTTTGAAATATCGATCCATCAACATCATGCCCCAACCATCTGGTAAAGCGTCATAGACTGGACCTGGGAGTCCCATTTGATGAGTAGGAAAACCTTGTCTGAATGGTAGACCTTTTAAAGGCAGCAAGTAAGAAGAGAGCTCAACACCTTGCTGTATTGCTTCTGGACTATATTCAAAAGCAATGGTGGGTCTACCTGTCGTGGCTGTTGAACTAATCAGCGTTCCCCATAACCATGATTCGCCCCAACCGTTGTAATAAACATTAAGTCTATTGAGCATTATCCCTTCCTCTTAATACGGTGGCGCTTACTTTGACTCTCATAGCGAAGAATGTCATTCACACTGTTAAGCTGAGGTTTAAATAGTTCCTGAAGTTCGTTTAATCGACCCAAGACCATTGCAATACGGACTAAATTTTCAACAGATACATTTCGTCCCGCTTCAAGATTCGAAACTGTATTCACGCCGACACCAGCGCGTGCTGCTACCTCAGCTTGAGACATCTCCAGAAAGAGTCGTTGCTTACGTAAACGCTCACCTAAAAGAGTCACAACTTCTTCTGGTTTAGTGAAATATAAATCCATTAAATTGGGTCTTAAGAATGAATAATTTAATTAAATCACAAAATAATGGAATTAATCTATAGCTATAGTGTGGCTAAGGAGGGCTTTGTTGCACAGCACATCAGAAGGGTAGGTATAGTCCTTGGGTATCGGTTACAGAAAATCATCAGGATGTACTTTGACTGATTGTTGATACGGAGATTTCAGTATTTTCATTTTTCCTAATAGGTCACATTACTTAGAAAGGGTTCTTCGAAAATTAGTTCATACTTTAAAAATCCTATAAATATTGAGGATATTTTCTTAATGCTTTCAATATAGCATGCGGCTATATGTAACTCGAACGGGCTTAATCTGCCTTTCAGTATAAATTTTTTGGGCGTGAGAGGGGAGAGGTGTGAGGGCAAGCAATTTATATCGTGGATACTTCTAAATTACTTATGTAATAGAAGGTGGTAAACATGGATTTAGAGGTAATAACACTAAATATAAAAAAATTGGAAGAATAATTTATTAAATTATTGTTTTTATGTGGTTATTGGTGATGTTATGAATAATAATAACTTTTTTCTTGATGAATTTTACCTAAAAAAATTGATCAGATAATTTTCTTTAAATGTCATGCATACATAAATTTGACAGTTTGAAGGGATCGGTATGTGCATTTTTCACAAGGTTAAAGATCGACCATAAATGTGATAAACGGCAGAGGATCATTGAAAAATGAATGGATTTAAACACTACATGTATGCACGAAAAAAAGTATCGCTGCGGTTCTGCTGACAGGCTGTATTGAGCATTGAATGCAAATGATGTAGTAATTGTCTACA